>CAZNBC010000091.1:0-6161 GCA_964571125.1 uncultured Bacteroides sp. | reverse complement strand
TCTTCTTCGCCCTCATCGGTATGATTTACGGACGCACCCACACCCGCGACATCCGTCTCATGGGTGGCCTCATGAAGATAATGCCTTTCCTGGCCGTGTGCTACGTCATTGCCGGTATGGCCTCACTGGGTCTCCCCGGTCTCAGCGGTTTCGTAGCCGAAATGACCATCTTCGTAGGTTCGTTTGAACATACCGACTTCTTCCACCGCGCATTCACCGTGGCCGCATGCTGCTCTATCGTGATTACCGCAGTCTACATTCTGCGCGTGGTCGGCAAGCTGCTCCTCGGCCCCGTGTACGACGAACATCACCTGACCCTCACCGACGCCACATGGTGGGAGCGCACTGCCACAGTGACCCTCATCATCTGCGTGGCCGCTATCGGTTGCTTCCCCAACTTCTTCAGCGAGCTGATTAAGTTTACCTTCAACAAGGATATATTCACAGTGATAGGAATGAACTAACCGATAATACGATCAACGAAAATGGACTACTCTCAGTTTTTAGCTATGAAGCAGGAAATCGGTCTTCTGATCGTGTTTATCCTGGTCTTCCTTTATGACACATTCATGCCCCGCAAAGCGCAGGGAGCCATCGGAGGCGTATCCGTAGTACTCTTCGGACTCTTCACCGTGGCCTCATTCCTTTGCGGATGCTGCAAGGAGGTCACCGAGGCCTTCTCAGGCATGTATTACACAGACGGTGCCGTCTGCGCCATCAAGAACATACTCAACATCGGTGTCTTCATCGTGCTGATACAGTCGATCAAGTGGGCTGACAGCGACATGCAGATTATGCGTCGCGGAGAGTTCTACGAGCTTCTGCTCCTCACTCTCTTCGGCATGTACCTCATGATTTCTGGTCGCCACTTCCTGCTCTTCGTCATCGGCCTCGAAACCGCCTCACTGCCCCTCGCAGCCATGGTGGCCTTTGACAAGCACCGCTACGAGAGCCACGAGGCAGCCGTGAAATACATCCTCACCGCCGTATTCTCTTCAGCTGTGTTCCTCATGGGTATCAGCTACGTGTACGGTATCACCGGCTCGCTCTACTTCTCACAGATAGCCCGTGCCATCTCCTTCGAAGGTGGTGCCTCAGTGATGCTCGTAGTAGCGCTTGCATTCGTGCTCGCCGGTATAGGCTTCAAGCTTTCGCTTGTTCCCTTCCACCTCTGGACTGCCGACGTATATCAGGGTGCCCCCACCCCGGTTACCTCATACCTTTCAGTAATCTCCAAGGGCGCCGCAGCCTTCGCATTCCTCGCAGTCCTGTGGCAGGCCTTCGGTCAGGTTTACTCTCAGGCATGGGAATGGATGCTTTACGCACTCATCATCCTCACCATCACCGTGGGTAACCTCTTCGCAATGCGTCAGCGCAACATGAAGCGCTTCCTGGCCTTCTCGTCAATCTCACAGGCCGGCTACATCATGCTCGGCATCATCGCCTTCAACGGCATGGGTGCCTCAGCCCTGATGTACTACATCCTCGTGTACATCTTCTCTAACCTCGCCGCCTTCGGCGTGATTGGAGCCATAGAGAACGCCTGCGGCAAGGTACACATGGAAGACTACAACGGCCTCTACCGTACCAATCCCCGTCTGGCATTCACCATGATGCTCGCCATGTTCTCACTGGCAGGTATTCCTCCGTTTGCCGGATTCTTCTCGAAGTTCTTCATCTTCACCTCAGCTATAAATCAGGGCTCGGTGGCCATCTATGTGCTCGTGCTCATAGCGCTGATCAACACCATCATCTCCCTCTACTACTATCTGCTTGTAGTGAAGGCCATGTTCATCTCTACCGAGCAGGGCGACGTTCCCTCGTTCAAGAGCGCATGCACCGAACGCATCGGTCTCTGGATTTGCGTTGCCGGCATCATCGGCCTCGGTATCGTGAGCTACTTCTACAACAGCCTGCTCACCCTCAATCCCTGATAGAGGTCACTGACCGCAAACTCATAACACTTCCCATACTCCACGGAGCTGTGTCGTTTGGCACAGCTCCGTTTTTTTCACTACATTTGCATCATAAGAACGACACTTATGAATCGAAAAGGCAAGCTATATTTCCGTTACGGCACCATGGGATCGGCCAAGACCGCCATGTTGCTCACCCAGGCATACAACTTCGAGGAGCGCGGCATGAAGTACATCTGTATGAAACCCATCATAGACACCCGCGAAAAGGATAGTGTGATACGCTCACGCATAGGCATCGAGCGCCATTGCAGCTGGATATACCCCGACACCGACATCTATGCCCTGGCCGGACAGATGTTTGAGGAGCAAATGGCCGTCACCGATTGGTTTCTCATTGACGAAGCGCAGTTCCTCACCGCCACCCAGGTGGATCAGTTGGCGCGTATAGTCGACGACTACGGCTCAAATATCATCTGCTACGGACTGCGCACGGACTTCCAGAGCCATCTCTTCGAGGGGTCACGACGCCTTTTCGAGATAGCCGACACGATTGACGAAGTGAAATCGACGTGCCACTGCGGCCGCAAGACCATCATCAACGCACGCATCGGCGAGGACGGCGATTTCGTCAACGAGGGTGAACAGGTCGAAATCGGCGGCAATGACCGCTACATAGCCGTGTGCCGTAAATGCTGGCGCAACAAACATATCGAACAGGCCGGACGTTATACCCTCCCATTCCCGGAGCTGAAACTCGCCCGGCAGTAATCAGCGTAACGTCATTCAAAGATATTAGTTCCGATGTCACTATATAAGAAAGCACTCATCTGGCTTGCAGGCCTTATCGTTGCCGTCACCACGTCGGCAACCGTCCGTGCCGTAAGCCTCCCTGACGAACAGCTCCACTATAAAGTGACATATAAATGGGGACTGATACACAAGCAGGCCGGTACTGCCATACTGACCCTGCGCAACACCCGCTCGGATTATAAAGCGACCCTCACGGCCAAATCCGACCCGTGGGCCGACCGTATCTACCGCCTACGCGACACGCTCCACTCCAACATGAACCACGCGGACATGCTACCCACCCGCTACGAGCGTATAGCCCACGAAAAAGGCACCTACGCACGCGACATAGTGGAGATAACGCGCCACGGCTCTTTATTTACCGGCCAAGCCACACGTTACCGCCGTGGGTCAGACGCCAACGCACCCCTCAAGCAAGCCGCTACCACACTTGAAGCCCAGGGGCCTACCGTAGACCTCCTGAGTTCATTCTATTATCTGCGTACCCTCGACTTCTCCCATATGAAGAACGGCGAATCCATCACCCTCAACATCTTCTCGGGCAAGCGCAAGGAGCTGCTGCACATCACGTTCAAGGGTAACGACAAGGTAAAGCTTGAAGACACCACATATCCCGCCTACCATCTGGAATTCACCTTCACCTCCGACGGCAAAAAGAAAACCTCGGGAAATATCAACGCCTGGATTTCAGCCGATAGCCGACGCATACCCCTCAAACTCGAAGGCTCACTCCCCATAGGTAAGGTACAGTGCTTCTACATGCCCCAATCATCACCCAACCCATGAGCATATTCATGAACAGACTCCTGTCAATCATCACCCCCCTGACCCTCATGTCCGCCAACCCCACACCGGCCGCCGCCGATACAGACACTGCGCGAAAAGAGACCATACGCATCATCGAGACGACCGATGTGCACGGCAATCTCTTTCCCCACAATTTCATCACGCGTGAAGCGTGGGGTGGCTCATTGGCACGGGTGGCCACCTACGTTGACTCCGTCAGAGCCAAGGTAGGCGATGACCATGTGATACTGCTCGACAACGGAGACCTCCTTCAAGGACAGCCTACCGTTTACTACTACAACTTCATTGATACCCTCTCGCCCCACGTTGCCACCGAAGCACTGCGCTATATGCGCTACGATGCGCTCACACCCGGCAACCACGATATAGAGACCGGTCATAAAGTCTACGACCGTTTCTTCGCCTCCGCACCCGCTCCGGTACTCGGAGCCAACATCATCGACACATCCACGGGCCTCCCCTATCTGCTCCCCTATACCATCGTCGAACGAGGCGGCCTGAAAGTGGCTATCGTGGGTATGATTACCCCGGCCATCCCTGCATGGCTTCCCGAAAACATCTGGAGCGGGCTCCGCTTCGATGACATGACAGCCACAGCCTCGGCACTTATTCCCGAACTGCGGCGTCTCCATAACCCCGACATCATCGTAGGTCTCTTCCATTCGGGACACGATGACAGCCGGACCACTGACAAATGGATAGAAAACGCGTCCACAAAAGTGGCCCGCGAGGTTGACGGCTTCGATATCGTTTTCATGGGTCACGACCACCGCCGTTACGACTCCATATTACTCAACGATGCGGGCAACAAGGTAATAGTGCTCAATCCCGCCAACAACGCTACCGCCGTAGCCGACGTGACTATCGAAGTCCTCAATGACGGGACTAAAGCAGTACCCCTGTCCATCAACGGCACCATAGCCGATGTGTCACACCTCGCGCCCTCGAAAGAGTATCTGGCCCGCTTCGCCGATGAGTTTGAAGCCATCAGCCGCTTCACCTCCGAGGTCATCGGAGATTCTGACGGCGAATTCACCACCCGCGACGCTTTCTTCGGCCCATCGGCCTTCATGACCCTGCTTCACCGCCTGCAGCTCGACATCACCGGAGCAGACATATCTCTTGCCGCACCTCTGTCGTTCGATGCCACCATAGCCTCCGGACCTGTAAGGATGAGCGACATGTTCACCCTCTATAAGTACGAGAACATGCTCTACACCATGGCCATGACCGGCGAGGAGCTCAAAAACTACCTGGAGATGGCCTACGACCTCTGGATAAACACCCTTGACGGCACCCCGGGTGAGCACCTCCTCAAATTCGCATCATCCAATCCCACCCCCTCCGACAACTACCTCGCAAATCCCTCCTACAACTTCGACTCTGCCTCGGGCATAGACTACACCGTCGACGTAACCCGCCCCGCAGGAGAGCGCATCACCATAAAGAGCCTAAGCGACGGCCGTCCCTTCGACCCTCAGGCCACATATACCGTAGCCGTCAACTCCTATCGCGGAAACGGCGGAGGCGAACTGATGACCCGTGGTGCGGGCATCAGCCACGACCAGCTCTCAAAACGCATATTGACCTCCACTGACAAGGATCTGCGCTACTATCTCATAGAGCGCCTGCGCAAGATAGGCCACATTACCCCGGTGACCGAAAGCAACTGGAGCTTCATCCCCGCCGACATCGTCACCCCTGCCGCGACAGCCGACCGCAGGCTCCTTTTCTCCCCCGAAAGCTCTAAAAACCAAAAATAAATCCTAAAAATCGGGCAGTACACGAATAACGCGCCCGATTATTTTGTTATAGTCAAATAAAGATTTTAAATTTGCATATCATTACCAAAACAGAGATATCTATTACCCCCTGCCGCGAGGCAACCGTAACAATCCATTTTTAACATTCACTTGACATTTTTTCTACCATACCGTAACTATGGACAGCAACGAAAAGAAAAGCAAAAGGCCCAGAATCGGAGAGATGAGAACTAATCTGCCCGAAGCCTACTCACCCGACTCACAAACTTCACGCCACGAGGATTTACCGGCATCAGGCGCTACCGAAAGAACGTATAACTCCGGTGAATACCAGTCCTATCAGCGCCCCCACAACAATTACTCCCAGAACCGTCAGGGTGGCTATCAGCCCCGTTATAATCAGGGCGGCTACAACCAGGGTGGCTACCAGCCCAGATACAACCGTCCGCAGACCACACCGACTGAGGGTGGCGAGCAGACCGAAGGCTCAACCGACGCTACTGTACAGCAGCAGAGCAATTACCAGCCCCGTTACAACCGTCCGCAGGGTGGCTATCAGCCTCGCCAGAACGGCTACAATCAAGGAGGCTATAACCCTCAGCGTCGTACCGGATACAACAATAACCGCCAGCAGGGTGGATATAACCCTCAGGGCGGCTACAACAATAACCGTCAGCAGGGCGGATATAACGCAAACCGTCCCCAAGGCGGATACAACAATAACCGCCCCCAGGGTGGATATAACAGCAACCGTCCGCAGGGTGGTTACAACAATAATCGCCCCCAGGGTGGATATAACAGCAACCGTCCCCAAGGCGGATACAACAATAACCGCCCTCAGGGTGGCTACAACAGCAACCGT
>CAZNBC010000090.1:0-6187 GCA_964571125.1 uncultured Bacteroides sp. | reverse complement strand
GTGATGGCGCTGTACGCTCTCGGGGCTGAGCTGCAGGCCCTTGATATCGGCCAGGAATGCCTTGTCGACGTCCTCGCCTACAATCTGTATCTTCGAGGGGTCACCGTTGAAGCGAATCTCCTCCACGCCCTTGATGCGGGTAACGTAGTCAATGATATTCACATCGTGGGGGGCGATAATCTGCGCACCGTCGGCCCAGTAAGCCTTGTAGCCGTTATATTCCTTGGGATTGTGTGAGGCTGTGATGTTCACACCGCTCTGACAGTTGAAGTGACGGATGGCGTATGACAGCTCGGGAGTGGGACGGAACGAGTCAAAGAGATACACCTTGATGCCGTTGGCCGAGAAGATATCGGCAACGATTTCGGCAAAGCGACGTGAATTGTTGCGCACGTCGTGACCTACGGCTACAGAGATTTCGGGCAAATCCTTGAAAACTTCCTTGAGGTAGTTGGCGAGGCCCTGAGTGGCGGCGCCTACGGTATAGATGTTCATACGGTTGGTTCCTGCGCCCATGATGCCGCGCAGACCACCGGTACCGAACTCCAGATCACGATAGAAAGCATCTATCAGTTCTGTTTTATCCTCGGCGTCAAGCATACGCTTCACCTCTTTGCGGGTTTCCTCATCGTAGGCGTCGCCTAACCATGTCTGAGCTTTGGCAACGACAGATTTCAGTAATTCTTCGTTTTCCATATAGGTATATACTTTTTATTTAGTTAATGATTCTTATTTACAAATCGCCGGATTATCTCTGACCAACAAATATACTTCTTTATTTTGGAATATCATCCTACTTGGTTAGGATAATTGAATTTATCTCAGGCAATCAGGGTGTAGCTGTAGAGCAGGTCGGACAGACGGTTGATAGTGCGTATCATCGCGGTGTCGAGAGGCTCGGAGGCGTGCACCGTCCACAGGCGGCGCTCGGCGCGGCGGGCCACGGCGCGGGCCACATGCAGCTGCGCCTCAAGAGGTGAACTGCCGGGCATGGTGAAACTTGCCGGCACACCCAATTCCTTTATGCGGTCTATCTCGGCCTCCATACGCCCGGTCATTTCGTCAAACACCTTGCTGTCTACGGGTGCGATGTTACTTCCGGCGGGGATAGCCACCTGACCCATGAGCATCATCAGCATCTTCTGCACCTCATGTATCATGGTGCGCATCTCCTCGGGAGCGTCACAGTTGGCCCTCACTACCCCCAGGAGGCTGCTGAGTTCGTCAAGGGTACCGTTGGCCTCTATGCGGGCATGGTCCTTCGGCACTCGTACATTTCCGCGAAGTCCGGTGGTGCCCTCATCGCCGGTATGGGTATATATTTGCTTCATAATCCGTTATATTTCAATTCCTTCAATCGTTCAACATCAGTCCCGGCAAGTCGCACATGCCCCAATACATATGTGTGTACGAAGCCACTGTCGAACTGAGCCGGTAGACCGGTGAATCGGTCTCGACGCCGCGGGCATCCGTAACCATCGCCACCGAAGGGAGCAGATGCGGGTCGGTGAGTCGCGTGTAATGAAACTCATGACCGCGCAGCTCAGCCCCTGACAGCCCATCGCCGAACCTCACGCTTCGATAACCGAGGGTCAGCTTTCTGTCAACCTGTCGGGCCGTCACCTCCATAGGCAACACTCCGACCATCCTGGCAGCATCCGGCTCGCCATCCAGCAGTATCCTGCGGCAGAGGTACATCATACCTCCACATTCGGCTATGATTCGTCCTCCGCGTGAGGCATAGTCGCTGATTGACTCACGGCACTTGACGGCAGCCTCAAGAGCCTCGGAATGTTTCTCGGGATAACCACCCGGGAGATACAAAAGTTCAGCACCACAAGGTATCGCTTCATCGACTTCGGGGTCAAACATCACCACACGGCCATGACGGGCAAGTATGTCGAGATGCTCCTGATAAATAAATGAGAATGACTCGTCGTTGGAGGCCACCGCTATCACGCCCCCACTGCCCTGCAGCCGAGCATCCATACCTGATGCACCGCCGGAGGCCCATGCGGGTAAGTCATCAGCGTTAACATACCGAGGAGCATGCATTATCTCCGTCAGTCGCTCAAGGTCAACATGGCGCCTTACTATATCCGCCAATATTTCCAGACCCTCTTCTACAGCCGAACGGTCGAAGTCAAGCCCAAGATAGCGCGAAGCCTGCTCGACATCGCGGCATCGCGGTACACATCCCAGACATTCCACTCCGGCAGCTTCGGCAGCCTCACGCATCATAGCGGCATGCCGCTCCGAACCTACGCGGTTGAATATCACGCCGGCCACTTCGAGCCTGCCGTCAAAATCCTTCATACCCTTCAGGAGCGGAGCCACGGAGAATCCTGTCGAACGGGCATCAACGACCAACACTACAGGAAGACCGAGCGTCATAGCCACATCCGCCGAAGAGCCGTCCCCGCGCACGTAACCGTCATAAAGGCCCATCATGCCCTCCACTACCGCCACATCACAGGGCGTGGAACAGCAATTCGTATAGTAATTATATAGGCCGCGCACATGTTCCGGCGACGCCATGAAGAGGTCAAGATTGACAGACGGACGCCCACAGGCTGCCCCATGATACTTGGTGTCAATATAGTCGGGGCCGCATTTAAAGGGCTGTACCGTCAGCCCACGAGTTTTGAGAGCTGCCATTATGCCACGGCTAAGGGTAGTCTTGCCACTTCCCGAGGAGGGGGCGGCAATCAATAGACCCGGTACCATATGTGCATCTCCGTTCATGCCTGTGCGGGTATGAGTATTATCGAAAAGTAAGGGAATCGCCGGTCGTACAGCTCATCGGCATCGGAGGTCAGAAACTCCTGAGGAGTTCCCACCGACTCAAGGTAGTAGAATTCCAGGGCGGGACGATAATCCAACAGCTCCATAAACGCCTCGCGGCACCGCGACGCCTTCATGACCACTATTGCGTTTCCCTCTTCAACGAGGTCGTTGAGTTCACTTGCCGTGGTATTTCCGGGAATAACCGTAAGGCGCTCATCATGCTTCACAAGATGCACGCGGGCCACGGCGGCGGCTGCTGCAAGAGCGGGCACTCCGGCCACGGCCCTGACCTCCACCCCATCCTCGGCAAGCAGATCCATCACATAGTGCATCGACGAGTACAGACTCGTATCGCCTTCGACAGTCACCGCAACACGCTCACCCGTGCCGTATAATTCGGCCACATGGTCGGCAAGACGCTCATAGACCGACACCGCCCCGGATGACATGGGAATATCCCACACCTCCACTCCGGAGATATCTACACCCGGCACCTCATTCACTATGGCTTTACAGCGCGAGCCGGCACACACTATGTGTGTACTTTCCGCCAGGGCCTTTACAGCGCCTACGGTGACACTCTCCAGCCCTCCGGGACCAAGCGATACAAATGCTACAGGTGTCATAGGACGTTATGATAAACCTTACTACAGATTCTCCTTGAGGAATCTCGTAAACTCGGCCTTGTCCATGGCACCGACGGTGCTGACAATCTTACCGTCGGGACGCACGATAGTAATCTGAGGTATGGAGCGGACATCAAATTTCATAGCCAGTTCGCGGTTGTCATCGACATCTACCGAGATAAAACGGGCCTTACCCTTATACTCGGCGGCAGTCTCGTGGAATACCGGCTTGAAATACTGACAAGGGCCGCACCACACGGCATTGAAGTCAATCACGATAGGCACATCGGTCTTGTCGGGCAACGTTGACGAGGCGGTGAACTCCTCCACCAAATCTTCGGTGGCCACACTGTCGACCGATACGGTTTCTGAGGCTACGCTTTCATCCACAGCGGTAGTATCAGCACCGGTTTCAGCCCCGTTTGAGGAGTTGTTCGCGCTATTGCAGGCCTGGAGTTGCAGTCCCAGAGTCATCACTGCGGCGGCAATCAATATCTTTATCTTTTTCATAGAACGGATTGTAATAAGTAAGTCATAAAAATTATTTTATACTATCTTTGAGAGTGTTTTCGAGTGATTTTCGCTTGATGTTGAGGGAGTGTAGTGAGCTACACGACTGAAGCAGAGAGCGAAAACCGCCGAAAAGACGCCAAAGATAGTTAAAAGACTTACTTGGGTTGATATTGAAATAATTTTAATGACTTACTTAAGTACCATAAATACAATATCCTCCGGACAGAAGTATGTGATAATCCGACCGGAGGATAATGGAATGACGTTAACTTAAAGTCGTAATAAGTTCACTTCTTAGCAGGGAAGAGCTGCGTTGGTCTTGTGCACAGCCTCAGCGCTCTTGCGGAAGAGTTCCTTCTCCTCATCGTTGAGGTCGAAAGCTACAATCTTCTCGATACCGTTGCGGCCGATGATGGCGGGAACACCGATGCAGAGGTCCTTTTCGCCATATTCGCCGTCAAGCAGGCATGAGCAGCTGATGAGCTTCTTCTGGTCGCTTACAACTGCGGCTACCATCTGAGCTGCGGCAGCACCGGGAGCCATCCAGGCTGAGGTGCCGAGGAGCTTGGTCAGGGTAGCACCACCTACCATAGTGTCGGCAGCTACCTTGGCCATCTGGTCAGCGGGAACGAAGTTGGTGGCGGGCACACCGCGATAAGCGGCATAGCGGGTCAGAGGAATCATGGTGGTGTCACCATGACCGCCTATAACGATGCCTTCCACTTCAGTGGGGTTGGCACCGAGGGCGATGCTGAGGAAGTATTTGAAGCGGGCGCTGTCAAGTGCACCACCCATACCGATGATACGGTTCTTGGGCAGACCGCTGATCTTGTGAATCAGGTAGGTCATGGTGTCCATGGGGTTAGCCACGCAGATAATCACACAGTTGGGAGAATATTTGAGCACGTTTTCAGTAACTGACTTCACGATACCGGCGTTAACACCGATAAGTTCCTCGCGGGTCATACCGGGCTTGCGGGGCACACCTGAAGTAATTACCACAACATCAGAGTTGGCGGTCTTCTCGTAGTCATTGGTCACCCCGGTGAGCTTAGTGTTGAGATTGAGGATGCTGGCAGTCTGCATGATGTCCATTGCCTTGCCCTCGGCAACACCTTCCTTGATGTCAATGAGCACTACCTCGTCGGCCATGCTACGGGTTACCAACACATTTGCACATGTAGCGCCTACGTTGCCGGCGCCCACAACTGTTACTTTAGACATAGTTATAGTACTTAATTTTGGAGTTTGATCAGTGGTTGTCAAGTGTGTGCGGAGCATGCCGCACACACGTTTGCAAATTTAATTATTTTCTTGTTTCCGTAGACTGATTTTTCAGGAAATTTTTCCGTAATCAAAGGAGATTTACCGAGCGACGGATGAAAGCGTTCAGCGCCTCACCCTTCAGCAGTCCGTTGGCCAGCAGAGCGAGGTCGATAACCTGCTTAACCAGAGGCTGTGAGGCGGCATAGTCGCTGACCACGCGGTTCTCCTCCTTACGCAGGTGGGTCACCTCGTTCTCAAGATTGGTCACCTTGCCCTGGTCTTCGTCAGAGAGCTTGGCATCGGCGCCCTTGTCCTTCACACTGTCGCGCAGTGCCTGAATGGCATTGTTCTTCTCCTCGATACTCTTGGCGAAGTCCTCCATTGAGGAAAGGACCTTGGCATCGGCACCCTCCTTAATCTTCTTGATGACGGGATGCTCGGTGTTGACTATGAGGTTGTAGCTGTCGGGCAGTTCGGAGTAGAATGACATGCCGGGCTGCATGGCTGCCATCTCCTTCATGCGTCGCATATACTCGTTTTGAGTGATGAGCACGGGGTTGGCCTCAGGTGACAGGGCCTCGAACGATACGAGGAATTCGCTCTTTTCCACCGAGGGAATCTGCGAGCGGTAGAGAGTGGTGAGCATGTCGCGTTCAACGCTGCTGAGTTCCACAGCTTTCTTGTCGGCCGAGGGGATGAGATTGTCCACTACATCGGAGTCGACACGCACGAAGCGGGTCTTTTCAAGCTTGGTCTCGAGCAGGCCGATGAGATGACTGTCGAGCTGACCATCCATGAGCAGCACGTTGTAGCCCTTGGCGACGGCATCCTGAATATAGGTGTACTGCGCAGTCTTGTCGTTGGCATAGATATACACCACATTGCCGTCCTTGTCGGTCTGTGTGGCCTCAACGAGAGTACGGTACTCGGGGAGGGTATAGTATTTGTCATCGGTATCCTTAAGGAGGTAGAACTTCATCGCGGAGTCGCAGAAC
>CAZNBC010000089.1:0-6253 GCA_964571125.1 uncultured Bacteroides sp. | reverse complement strand
ATATAGTTGTATGCGAATACTGCGCATCCTACCGGTGCCACACCTATGGCATTGTCGGCAAGACCCATCTCGTCAAGCACCTCGGCCACGAGTTTGTGGACTACTCCGTGGGAACAGCCGGGGCAGTAATGCATGTGATTGTCGTTGAGCAGGCGCGGCTTGGAGCTGACCTGGTTCTCCGGGCATTTGATTTCTTCGGGTGTCATGGTTCAGTTGTCTCCTATATTAAAGTTTAGCTGCGGGAAAATCTTTGTAAAAAGCGTCAAGCACTTCCTGGGGATTGGGTACGATACCGCCCATACGGCCATAGTGATATACGGGCACCTTGCCGTCAACCGCCAGGCGCACATCCTCAATCATCTGACCGGCATTGAGCTCGACCACGAGGATGCCCTTGAGGTTCTCGGCCTTCTCACGGAGCACCTTGGTGGGGAAGGGCCACAGGGTGATGGGACGGATGAGTCCTATCTTCACGCCCTGAGCACGTGCGTCCTCAATGGCCTTGAGACATATACGGGCTATAGAGCCAAAAGCCACCATCAGGTACTCGGCATCGTCGGTGAAGTACTCCTCGTATCTTACTTCGTTGGCTTCAATCTCACGATAGGTACGCTGGAAACGCTCGTTGTTCACCTCCATCTTGGCGCTGTCAAGTTCGAGGGTAGTGAGCACATTGGGATGTCCGCGACGTTCGGCATGACCGGTCACAGCCCAGGGGCACTGCTCGGCTATCTGCTCGGGAGTACGGCGGGGACGGAAGGGAGGAAGCACCACCTTCTCCATCATCTGACCCACGATACCGTCGGCAAGAAGCATGGCGGGTGTGCGATATTTGAAGGCAAGGTCAAAGCCGAGGCCTACGAAATCGGCCATCTCCTGCACGGTGGCCGGAGCAAGCACGATGTAATGGTAGTCACCGTGACCACCGCCCTTGGTGGCCTGGAAATAGTCGGCCTGAGAGGGCTGGATAGTACCGAGACCGGGGCCGCCGCGCATCACGTTTACCACAAGTGCGGGCAACTCACCGGCGGCTATATATGAAAGTCCCTCCTGCATGAGGCTCACACCGGGGCTTGATGACGAGGTCATCACAGCTTTGCCGGTAGAGGCACCGCCATAGACCATATTGATGGATGATACCTCGCTCTCGGCCTGAAGCACTACCATGCCGGTGGTCTCCCAAGGCATAAGTTCCTCGAGGGTCTCCAGAACCTCACTCTGGGGGGTGATGGGGTAACCGAAATAACCGTCAACGCCATAACGGATAGCGGCGTGGGCTATGACCTCGTTACCTTTCATCAGTCTTATTTCTTCTTTCATCTGATTGAAGTGTTGGAAAGGGGGATAAGAATTCGAAATGTGATTTATTTTTCTACTACACGCCACACGGTGAAGCATCCGTCGGGACATACCGTAGCGCATGATGCACAGCCTATGCAGTTGTCGGGGTTGACGGTATAGGCATAATGGTAGCCACGGTTATTGACCTCTTTGGGCTGCAGTGACAGAACATCTGTAGGGCAAGCCACTACGCAAAGGTTGCATCCCTTGCAGCGCTCTACATTTATCTCAACGGCACCTTTAACTTTAGCCATATTGAAAAGGGGGTATTAATGATGGAATATTACTATTGTCCGAGTGTATCAGCGGGAGCTATATAAACAGGCTGCGCAGGCGGATTCGCTATCAAACTTTAGCATCTCATCTCCTTACGGTAGCCCGTAAGCTTCATGGTAAATTAAAAATTGTGACTTCTCCGGATGAAACCAACCGGATGATTGGTTTTGCAAAAATAGCAATATTTCGTTTTATCCGCCCCTTTTAACATTTATTTAACTTTTCTCTTTCTATCCCCGTCGCCTCCTCATCATTTCAGCAGCGACACTCTCACTTTCTTGCCTTTCAGGCGGGCGGCATTGGCGGCCTGGAGCACGGATGATGCCTTCTCCAGGGGCACTGCAGCCAGGGCGGAGTGATCCTTGACCACGATTTTGCCTATCTCGTCAGGCGTAAGCGAGGCGTTGGCTATGAGGAAACCGACGATATCGCCGCGTGATATCTTCTCTTTCTTTCCGGCGTTGAAATAAAGGGTTGCCACATGCGGACGTATCGGGTCGGCTGACTGACCCGTAGGCACATACTCGCGGTCCCACTCCACATATTCGGGTATATCCTCCCCTTCGGAGGTGATGTAATACACGGTACCCGACGCGCCCATACGTGCCGTGCGGCCGTTGCGGTGGGTCATACTCTCGGCTGACGGGGGCATATGATAATGTATCACAGCCTCCACCTTGTCTATGTCAAGTCCGCGCGCTCCGAGGTCGGTAGATACCAGCACGGGGGTGGTGCCGTTGTTCAGCAAATCTATCGCCTGCTCGCGTTTCTGCTGGTCAAGGCCGCCATGATAGAGTCCGGCGGGGATATGCGCCTTGTGAAGATGCGACCATACTCGCTCGGCACTCTCGCGGTGGTTGACAAACACTATAACCCTGCCGTCAGGCAATGAACGGAGCAAATCAATCAGCGTATCGATTTTGTCACGTGCCGGACTTTCGATATGCACGGCCTGCGTACGTGAGCGCGGAGAGTCGGCATTGGGCGCCACGATTACCTCGGCCTTGTCAAGAGGCAGATACGGAGGCTGCTCCGTAAGCTGCGTCGCAGAGGTGAGAATCAGGTTGGCGGGATGCCCCATGGCCCTCACGCATTTGCGCATCTCGTCGGCGAATCCAAGTTCGAGCGCCTTATCGTACTCGTCAATCACGAGTGTATTCACGCTGCCGAGGTCAATATGATGGCGGTTGACATGGTCGAGCAAACGTCCCGGAGTAGCGATAATGATATCGGGGACTACACTGAGCGACTTCACCTCTTCCTGCACGGAGTGACCTCCGTAGAGTGCCACGGTCTTGAATCCGGCAGCCACGGGGCGTACCACGTCGAATATCTGCAATACAAGCTCACGCGAGGGAGCCATCACCACGGCCTGCACCTTACCGTCGGGATTATGTAGGCGGCGGAGCATATTGATGGTAAACGCTATGGTCTTGCCCGAACCGGTCGGGGCGATGACAATCAGCGAGGGCACCATGCTGTCGGCTACCTGCTGCTGCATCGGGGTAAGGGTTTCTATTCCGGTTCGCCGGCGTATATTCTCTATAATTGTATTCTTGTCCATCGTGTTTATCCTTTTATTATACAATAACACCTCCGGCTTGCAGAAAGGTCACCGTATATGATTAAGAAAACCTATCGGCTGGCCAACTCTACAGCCCTGCCGGTTGTTTATCCTACAAAGTTAGAATTTCAATTCAATAGCCACAGCATATGTACAAACTAATTCTTCTCAGACACGGACAAAGCGAGTGGAACCTTGAGAACCGTTTCACAGGCTGGACCGATGTAGAGCTTTCAGACAAGGGTCGTGAAGAAGCCCGCGAGGCCGGGAAAAAGATTAAGGAGGCCGGACTGGTCCCCGGATACTTTTTCACATCATATCTCAAACGCGCCATACATACGTTGCAGATTGCTGCCGACACGATGGACCTTGACTGGGTTCCCGTCGTGAAGGATTGGCACCTCAACGAACGTCACTACGGAGCGCTTCAGGGACTGAACAAAGCTGAAACGGCGAAGCAGTACGGCGAAGAACAGGTACATGAGTGGCGACGCGGCTTCGAGGCCCTCCCTCCCCTGCTGACACCCGACGACCCGCGTTGGCCCGGAAACGACCCGCGCTACAAGTCGCTGACAGCCGACGAGCTCCCCCTGGCCGAATCACTCAAGGACGCCATTGCCCGCGTGAGGGGCTGCTGGGAAGAGGTTATCGCTCCAAAGATTCCGTTCTACGACACAGTACTTGTAGTGGCGCATGGCAACTCGCTCAGAGGTCTGGCCAAGATGCTGCTCCATCTGTCGGCCAACGAAGTGGTTGACCTGGAGATTCCTACCGGCTCGCCATGGGTGTTCGAGCTTGACGAACGCATGAACGTGCTCCGCGACTACTATTTGTAGACTGCTATCTGCAGCCCACACACCTCACCGAACTTCAAATCTCAATATATAACAACGACTCAGGAGGTTGCACATGATGACACAATCATCAGTGCGACCTCCTGAATTTATCGTAGGACAGAAGAAGTCCGTCAGACTCAGCTCTTAAGCCTTAGAAGCTTCGAGAGATGCCTTGCGGAATTCCTTCATGAGTTTCTCAAGCTCAAGAGATGCCTTACGGGCACGAGTGCCGGCAGCCTTGTTTCCTTTTTCTACCTGCTGAGCAGCGTCAGCTTCAAATGCTACGAATGCAGCCTTTACCTTTTCAAGAATTGCGTTCATGGGGTAATGTGTTATTTAATGTGATTGACAGCAAAGGTAATACAAATTTATCACTTCCAAATACTTTCGCCTGAAAAAGCCACAAAAAAGTCACACCATTTAACTCCGGTAGATTACCCCGGATTATCCCTCTTCCTCACCCCAAAAATGGAGGCAAAAATCTTATCACTTGAAAATCAACACTTTAACATTTTATCACCACATTTTCAAGGTTTCGCAAAGGCGCTATCACCACGTTTTCAAGGTTTACAGGCATGTTGTCCCCCTATTTTCGCGGGGTTTTATACGCATGTTTAGGGTATTTTAGAGATTGAGTACAATGGGGATTGCAAAATATTTATTACCTTTGCGTGCAATAATATCATCCCGACAATGGTTTGAGATGCTCTGCGTACACCGATTTTGAGCCGGGCCGCGTCGGATGGATGGCATTATATATTCAAAGGTTACTTTTTATATTTGACTGAGAAGCTTATGTCCTTTATTGCTGACCGAGTTAAGATGGACGGGTTGACGTTCGACGATGTACTGCTGATACCCGCCTTCTCTGAAGTGCTCCCCCGCGAAGTTGATCTCCGCACACGTTTTTCCCGTAACATCACTCTGAATGTACCTATCGTATCCGCAGCTATGGATACGGTAACCGAGGCCCGACTGGCTATCGCCATTGCGCGCGAAGGCGGTATCGGTGTGATACACAAGAATATGTCCATAGCCGAACAGGCCCGTCAGGTACACGCCGTGAAGCGTGCCGAAAACGGCATGATATATGACCCCGTGACCATTGGATTGGGAAGCACCGTTAAGGATGCCCTGTCAATGATGGAGGAATACCACATCGGCGGTATACCCGTGGTTGACACCGACCGCAAGCTCGTGGGCATCGTCACCAACCGTGACCTCCGTTTTGAGCGTAATCTCAACCGTCTTGTTGACGAAGTGATGACCTCGGAAAACCTCGTAACAACCTCACAGTCGACCAACCTCGAAGAAGCAGCTGACATACTTCAGCGCCATAAGATAGAGAAACTTCCCGTAGTAGACGGCGAGGGACGACTCATCGGCCTCGTCACCTACAAGGATATCACCAAGGCTAAGGATAAGCCCAATGCCTGCAAGGATTCACGCGGACGTCTGCGTGTGGCCGCCGGCATAGGTGTCACAGCCGACAGCATGGAGCGCGCCGCCGCACTTGTGGATGCCGGCGTAGACGCCATCGTCATCGACACTGCCCACGGCCATTCCAAGGGCGTGATTTCCGTGCTCCGCGCCGTTAAGGAACGTTTCCCCAACATTGATGTAGTGGTAGGCAACATCGCTACCGGTGAGGCTGCCAGATATCTCGTAGAGAACGGCGCCGACGGCGTGAAAGTAGGCATCGGCCCCGGCTGGATATACACCACCCGCGTGATAGCCGGTGTGGGCGTACCCCAGCTCACCGCCGTATACGATGTGGCTAAGGCTCTCGAAGGCACCGGTGTGCCCCTGATTGCCGACGGTGGCATACGCTACTCGGGCGACATCGTTAAGGCACTTGCCGCCGGCGGTTACGCCGTGATGCTCGGCGGAATGTTGGCCGGCGTAGAAGAATCACCCGGTGAGACCATTATCTACAACGGACGTAAATATAAGGCATACCGTGGCATGGGGTCCCTCGAGGCCATGGAAAAGGGCTCGAAGGACCGCTACTTCCAGGCCGGAGAGACCGACGTGAAGAAACTTGTACCCGAAGGCATCGCCGCCCGCGTACCCTTCAAGGGTTCACTCTATGAGGTGACCTACCAGATGCTCGGAGGCCTGCGTTCAGGCATGGGTTATTGCGGCGCACGCGACATACCCTCGCTGTGGAAAGCCAAATTCACCCGCATCACCAATGCCGGTGTGGCCGAAAGCCACCCCCACGATGTGGCCATCA
>CAZNBC010000088.1:0-6299 GCA_964571125.1 uncultured Bacteroides sp. | reverse complement strand
TGTCAGCACTTATCTCGAATGCAAAATCATTTACATCAAGGTCTTCAGCCGAAAGTTGTTGAAGAATCACTCTAATATGATTTGTATCCTTGGTAAGATACATCGTTTCGGTGTAGGTACCGGGCTCCACCTCTTCATCAGAGAATATTTCAATATCGGTTTCGCCATGAAATAGTGCCCAAAGACGATTATCGCTTACAGCGGTGCCGTCGTCGTCGCGTGTAATGTTGAGTGAGGCAATGAGGTCGGTCATATTTTTCTCACCGGGATAAACCTGCGGTACAGAAAATGATTCGGGACGTGAACCATCGTTGTTAAGTCCACACCATGCCACGAGATGATATTTACCGGGTGTGAGGTCAAGAGTCATAGCGTAGCCCTCAGTGGCGAGTATAGAGCCACTTTCTTCCTTCTGCCATACAAGAATTCCATCCTCATCGTAGGCATACAGATTAACGGATTTCACCTCATTGGCGAAAGCGTCAGCCCACTTGAGATTCATGTCATAGCGGAAGCGCAAATTATACACCACCGAGCAGTCTCCTTCCTCGTCATAGATTGCATTATCGCAAGCTGAAAGCAAAATGGCAATCATGGCGAGCAACGGTAGTTTGCATAGCCGGAGATAATATAGGTTACACTTATGATTCATAAAATCAGTATATTGAGTTGCAGAAGCAACGTTATAATCAATTAAAATAAGAAGAGAGGTATACGTCTGAGGTTGAGAGATTGAAAAGAGAGGTCGTATAACAGTGAAAGTAAGTAACGTTATATTCAGTAAAAAAACCTAACGGGGAGGAGATCCGGGAAAGATTAGTCCTCCCCGTTGGGTTGATAGTTTAGCAAGATTTCAGAGATGAATGTGAAATCATTGCGCAAGTATTATTTCCAGTCAAGAGTAACATTACTCGGAACAAGACGCCAAGAAAGGATGTTGATCTGAGCTGCAATGTATGTATCTTCATCTTGGGGCTTCCCGGGGAAAATCACCTCAGAGGGGTCCCATACGGGAGTACCAAGGCCATAGATAGCGCTGATGGTAGTCTCGTAAACGTGGTTACGTACTACACCGGTCTTAGCAAAATGCTGGATATCGGCATAATAATATGTCATACCGGTATTCCATATCTTGGCATGACGAAGAGCTTCTTTAGGACCGCGAAGAGCAGCATCAACGTCATTAACGCCGATAGGATCAACGTTAATAACGTCACCTTCGTTCTTTACCTTATCGATAATCTTGGAAGCGTCATCAGCAGCAGATACCACCCATTCGTCTGACTGTGATTTGAGACAAGGAATTACATAGTAGGCACCTTCCTGGCCTGCAGTGATGATGCCACCAGCAGTTACGGTCTTGAAAGTGATGTCAGAGGCGCTGATAGAAGTGTATTTAGTCTCATTATTGTCAGCATCAAAGGTCTTCTTATAATAGTAGTCACCATTTTCCTGAAGATGGGTGAGTACTGAATTCTTAAGGCTGGTCTGGTCGTTATCGTCTATGAATTTGACGCCGTAGTATTCACATATAGTAAGCGCCTCACCCTTGTCATTGCAGAGCATACCGTTAAGGATAACTTTAGTAGCCTTAGGCATTACGTTGTTGTATTCCTTGCGTTCGGCATTCTCATTACAGTAGGTATATCCGTCGGTAAAATTGAATTTTTTTGCACTGTTAAAATCGTAGTTGCGATTGGTAACACCGAGACATGCGTCAGCCCAGTAGCTACGGAAGTATGGTGCGTAGTTCCAAGGGGTGCTGGTTCCAAGAATATCGGGTTCCCATGAAGTGTCAATACGCTTGCTTAAGTAAGCCTCATTAACGTCCTCAGTTACATTCCAACCATTAAGTTTGAGATAAACCTTTTTTTCGCCTATGGTAAGGTCGCTCTTGCCTTCATCGTTATTTTTGAGTTTAATAAGGCCGTTTTCATCTGCTGTTAAAGATGCAGCGAGTCTTGCGCGAACTTTGGCCACGTTACGTTCAACATAAATAACGACGGGATTACCTTTAGCTTCCTTCTCGGTATTCATGTAGTGGTCAGATGTAACCTTTGTAGCCTTTACTACAGAATTGTCGCTTGCCATGTACACTGAGTTAACCATCGGGAAAACGCGGTCTTTATCATCTTCTTTATTCGCAAGCGCGGCGTAGTCGGCAGTCTTGTTCCGGAGAGCATTGAGAGAATATGAATCATTGCCGAGCTCTGCACGAGGATTCAATACGGCAACCATCTGTTCAGGCAGATCATCACCGGCCGCTGTACTGATCAGAAGTACAGCCTCAAGCTGTCGTTCTACATTAGGAGCACCAGTATTGTTATCATCTACGGGTGCTTTCCAGTCATAATAATTCACTTTGCTACCGGCTTTAACTACTGAAGGATTGCCACTGCCATAAAAGAAATAGAAGCGAACTGTGGTTACAGCGTTTTCTGTTGAGGTACCGTCCTCATACTGGGCTTTTTTATTAGGATCTCCTGTATTAGCACGAGAGCCAGCGTCGGGAGTAGCGACAACATTAACAGAGAGATAGTGGCCGATTGTGTTTTCGTCACCACCGGCAGGATTCAGGGGTTCATCATTGCTGGAGCAAGCTGTGAAGAGAGCTGCTGCGCAGAGTGATGAAAGCAGAAATAATTTTTTCATACTTAGATAAAATTGGATTATTAATTGATTGTTAATGATTTGTTTTTATATGTGGTGTGCTTCCGCGGGGAAGCGTGGGGTTTATTCTAATGTCTTTTGGATGGTGCGGGACTGTTTGTGGTTGCGGATGCGTTGGATTTCGTCGAGGGTCGACTGCGAGGCTTCGATGGACTTGGCGTCGTTCATGAGGCGCTCGGCGGTGTCGTAGTCGCCTCGCAGGAAGGCGAGTGCTCCGCGGGCGTAGATGGCCTGGGGGGATTGTCCGGCACGTTCGAGGTAGCGCTCGGCCGTGGTGTAGTCGCCGCGCTGCAGGGCGGCGTTGGCGGCGTTGATGTTGGCTATCTCGTTGTCGGGATACATGCGCACGGCGGTCTCGAACACTTCGTTGAATTCGTCGCTACCGGGCTCGGCGTTGCTGCCCAGGATGAAGAATTCGCGCAGGGAGAGTCGCGAGGGTCGTGTCTGCATTACCTGACGTATCTTGTCCACGTCGTCGAAGCGGCTGATCTCGTAGGTGATGCGGTAGTTGGTGTGACGCAGGGCGGGGTACCAGTTTTCGAGCATGAAGCGGTATTCCTTGGGGAATGTGCGCTTGATTTTGGCTTCCTTGGCATCGGGCTCCATGTCGGAGTCAATGAGGGCGAGGATCTCTTCGCGGTGGTCAATGTTGGATTTGTCGACGTAGCGGCGGAGTCCTTCCCAGTCCTCAGGCTCGAAGGCCGTTTCGATGATTCCGTCGGAGAAGCGGTAGAGCTGTCCGATGTAGTTTTTCAGTGCGTCGGTACGGCCCATAGCGAGGTCGCGGTTGTGGCTGTAGGGCGATTCGGGCGATGCGAAGCCTTTGAGCCATACGCCGGTGATGCGCACGTCGGGGTCGTTGAGCACGGTGTCGATCGAAGCCTGGATCTTGCCGAGCTCGCGCACGTTGTTGCGGTAGGAGGGGCGGATGTCGGTCTTGTCGACAACGAAGTCGATGAATGCCTCGCCTTCGAGGGTCTCCATCTTGGGGCCCTGCGCGGGGGCGGGGAAGTAGACTATCTCGGGTATGGCGGGGTTGAGACGGAAGTAGCCTATGATGGTGTCGGTGCGCTCTTCGATGAGGCAGTCAACGCATCCGTAGACCGAACGGCGTATGAGTACTTCGGAGTCGTCCATCCAGGGCTGCCATGCCACGGACTGCTCGTAGCCGAGGGCCGAGGGGCGTTCCTTGGCGCGGTACATCTTTTCGTCGGATGCTCCGAGGGGGTGGCAGCCGTTGCGCTGGTAGTTGATGTAGCGGCGGCGTCCGTAGACTCCGATGGGGGTGAGTTCGATGCGGTTGGTGTCGGAGGCTATGATGGGGGTCAGTATCTGCGCGCGGGTCGACTGTATGTCGGTGGCGCTGAGGTCGACATTCATGCTGAACACCATGTTGTTGCCCTCGCGGTCGTAGCGTACGCTGTCGATGGCCACGGGGAATATTACGCGCGCTGCCGCCGGCATGATGATGCCGCCGGTAATGAAGAAGAGGAGATAGAGTATGATTCTTTTCATTGTCGTGTAGGTGTCAGTGGTGTCAGAATACATAGACTAAGTTGATGGCTATCTTGGTGGGGCCGAAGTAGTTGTGGGGGTGGTTGGAGTCCACTTTCTTGCCGCAGCCCGTGCAGCGGAAGCGGTCGTAGCGGGTGTAGGTCCATCCCAGGCCGATCTCGCCTTCGAGGTTCCAGTGCTGTGAGAGGGCCCACGCGTAGCCGTAGGCTATGCCGAGGCCTCCGAACCATCCCTGGAAGCGTGTGTCCTTGAGTTTGCGGAAGTCGGTGCCGAGGAAGTTGACGGGGAAGTCGATGCCGCCCACATTGTACTGACCGCCTAAGAGGTGGGCGCCTACGAAGTGGCCCGAGAAGGGGTCGCAGAACCAGTAGCGGACTTCGGGCTGCACCACCCAGTGTTTCCAGCGCTTTTCGTCGGAGAATTTCCAGGCGTTGAGCTGTCCTGAGAGGTCAAATGTCCACTTGGGGGCTATCTTGGCCTCGAGGGCGATGTTGGGGTTGGCCAATGCGTCGCCGAGGAGGTTGGTCTTGATGGCCACCTTCTGGGCATGAAGAGGGCTGACCGCGATGACCGCCATGATGGCAAGTAAAAGCAGCCGCGACAGAGCTTTAAACCGTGAAGTATGCGTGTGCATAGGTGGTAAGATTGGTGTCACGTATGTAGGTGTGAGAGAAAGATTAAGACCGCGCGAACGGGGTAGATGGAGGTTTGATTTCTCAACCGGAACCATTGGAAACAATGTACGTAACATCTGAGTGTCACTCCGACTCCGCTGTGCCGGACAGAGATGTTTTTCTAACGATTAAGATTCTTCGGGTGCAATATACCGCGGGACGGGCCTCCGCTCATGAAGAGTTAACGGTGTGTCAGGAAGTATATTACATATATGTAGAAAGATTTTTCGTAATGTGGGGTGAGGGATTAGAAAGTGTGCAATGTTGTCGCAAAGTCAAAAATCTAAATTTCACGGTGCAAAGATAGTGTGAATTTGTGAGGTGTGCAAATTTTGCAGTGAATGAGAGGAGAATTTTAGGAAATTTTAAAATTTTCGGGGGGGGGGGTAAATTACAGGTTTAAATCGAAAGATTACCGAAGGGTTGGCTTTGATAATTTTGTAGTATCTCTTGGGATGGTAAATTATTGGAGGAATCGTAAGAATCGGTATAATTAGATAAATTGAAGGACGGGATTTATCGGGATAGTTAAAGAAATCGGAGCTGTCGGAGGATGGCTCCGATAGCTCCAATAGGGGGTAGCTAAGATAGCTATGATAGGTTGGGTGACGGGTCAGGGACGTTTTTCGTAGTCGGTGATGTCGTCGAGTCGCATGTTGAAGCGAAGGTAGGAGTAGGGGGGTATGGTGCCGCTGCCTTCGGTGCCGTAGGCCTGCAGGAAGGGGATGATCACTTCGGCGGAGTCGCCTACGTGCATGTCGTTGAGGGCTACCTGCCAGCCTTCTATGAGGCCGTTGACCTGAAACTGTGCCACGGAGTCGACGCGCAGATAGGAGGAGTCGAAGGCCACGTCGTTGCAGAGGCGTCCGATGTAGCATACTTTCACGGTGCTGTTCTCAAGCGGCGAGAGGTTGGCGGCCGTGAGGCTGCGGTCGTTGAAGTAGTGGATGAGTACGCCGGAGTTGCGGTAGTAGTCGGGCGATAGCTCGGTGAAGTAGGGAGTTCCGTCGGGGTTCTTGCGGTCCTGCATCTCGTGGTACCATGTGATGTTCTGCTCGTACCATTCGAGGTAGCCGTCGAGGGAGTTGTCGCTCGAGCCGCACGATGACACGGCGGCGGGGAGTATGACGCAGCCCAACAGTGGCAGCAGCAGGGTCTTAAGGGGCTTTAGTGTGGTCAGGGTCATTAAAGTCAGGAGGGTCTTTAGGGGTCTTGGGGTGTCGTTAGGGGCTGCTTAGAATTCCACACGGGGCGCCTGTGAGGCTCCGGCTTCGGCCTTGAACTGGGGCTTGGGGGTGAACCCGAACCAGCCGGCATAGATCACGGTGGGGAATTTCTTGATGGAGGAGTTGTAGGCGGCCACGGCCTGGGTGTAGCGTCCGCGGGCGGTGGTGACACGGTTTTCGGTGCCTTCGAGCTGCACCTGAAGGTCCTTGAAGT
>CAZNBC010000087.1:4097-6403 GCA_964571125.1 uncultured Bacteroides sp. | reverse complement strand
GTAATTATCTATGAACCTACGCTTGAGGACGGTACAACCTTCTTCGGCTCTAAAGTCATAAACAACTTTGATGAATTCAAATCTATGAGTCAAGTAATTGTCGCAAACCGTTACGACTCATGTTTGGATGATGTAAAATCGAAGATATATACTCGAGACATTTTTAGACGGGATTAATTACTCAAGTTAAACTCGAATCTACTTATTCGCATATTACACACATTGATAGGGTAGCTATAGTATGGCTGTTCGGCTGTTTGACTACCAGGGGGAGATGAGGGGGGCTGTGCTGGAGGCGTTGGGGGCGCATGGGGCGGTGATGTGCCAGATGCCAACGGGGACGGGGAAGACGCATGTGCTGGCGTCGGTGGTCAGCGCTTATGCCCGCGGCAAAACAGTGTGGATAGTCGCACATCGTAAGGAGCTGATTGACCAAATTCAGCGGACTTGGGATGAGTTCTATCGAAAGAGTAAGGATGCGCCTGAGGTTAAGGTGTTTTCGATACAATGGCTGTCGCGCAATTGGGATAAAGTCAAGGATGAGAGTCCCACGATGATTGTTATCGACGAGGCCCATCATGCTCTTGCAGCTACCTATCGGGAGTTATTCCTACGATATCCCGACGCGAAGAAACTCGGAATGACGGCAACCCCTTATCGCTTGAGCGGTAAGGGGTTTGCTGATTTATTCGATGTGCTATTGCAATCGAAGAGCATTCCGGAATTCATCATGATGAAGCGGCTTTCGCTTTTTGATTACTATGCAGTGCCGCAAGACAGTAAAATCCGCCGGCAGATAGCCCTGCTGAAGAAGCGCGGGGCTGATGGCGATTATCTTACAAAGGAGTTGGAGCTGTCACTGAATACTCCCCGTAATATCGAATACCTGTATAATTCTCTGATGCGTTATGCCAAGGGGCGTAGAGGGATAGTCTATGCGATAAACATCAACCATGCCCATGCGATAGCCGATTATTATGCTACAAAGGGGTTGAAATGCTGTGCTATAGACTGCAGTACGCCCGCGAAAGAACGCAATGAATCGGTAGCTTCATTCCGCAATGGCGAGATTGATGTGATGGTCAATGTCGATATTTTCTCCGAAGGATTCGACTGTCCCGAAGTGGAGTTCATCCAGCTCGCGCGTCCCACGCTTTCGCTTGCCGTCTATCTTCAGCAGATCGGTCGAGGCCTTCGCAAGGCTAAAGGAAAGAAATACTGCGTTATCCTTGACAACGTTGGCTTGAGCCGAACGTTTGGCACACCCATCCGAAAGTGGGATTGGGAAAAGATGTTCCATGGAACAGCCGGTAACATCCGCATTGACATAGGTGACAATCGTAATCTGGTGAAATATTATGGTTATCCCGGCAAACTTGTCGATGAGCCTATGGAGAGGATTATCCGCCACGACGAGATGACTGCCGCAATCAAGAATCAGGAACTGTTGAGATACTATCCGGCGAGCAATCTTGTGGGCATAATACTGAATGGTAGTGAAGTGACAAGGAAGCCCATTCTTAACGTCATCGCTCACAAGCAGGGAGCTGTGGCCGTACGTCTCATAGACCATTCCGTAATTGTGGTATTAGGCAAGGACCGTGAGATCGAGGTTGACCGAGAGTGCAAGGACTTCGAGATACTTGATAATAATGTACTGAAAATCATAACCACTGATAAAATCTATTACATAGATTTGATTACTCAGATGAGATTCAGCAGCTGTCCCGTGGTCGAAAAGTACGGCCCGATGGAATTCATAGGGGATGGTAAGAAAACATGGCGGAGAATATTCAGTTGTACATACGACTATGATGAAAGCAATATCCGAAAATCCAGCTGGAACGGGTATTACTTCAAGACCTACGGCATATGTCCCATCGCATTAAAGGCATTTATTCCAAACGCCAAGCTCGGAGATGTCAGACGGTCCAGTTATTCTGATGTCGTTTTGTTCCAAAGTGATCTTAGAGAGTACTACTTAGTCACAGAGCTACAGAACGGCAGCATCATACTCGTCAACTCCGACCTCGCATACTATCTGGTAAAACCTGATCTAACCCACAAACATCTCTTTACCGCCAACTCATACGCAAGTTCCAAACAGCAATTGGAGCAGTGGATGGCCAAACTGGCCAAGCGTCACTGACACCATCCCAAATAGAATCAATTAAACAGATGAGGCTGTGCCTTTTTGGCACAGCCTCATCTGTTTAATTGACCGGAGTCAACTTACGGGGGTTAACTGACAGGGAGGGGGGATTGAGTTATTTCTTTTTGGGGCGGCCCTTTCTATCAAGTCCGAG
>CAZNBC010000087.1:0-3997 GCA_964571125.1 uncultured Bacteroides sp. | reverse complement strand
ACTGTCTTATACCCATGGTCATTGATAATTTTCTTCATGTATTCCACTTCATAGGGTATGGCAGCGGATTGGCCTTCACTCTTTTTATATGCAATGTAGAATTTAGGGTATTGATTGGCTGCATCCTTCCATCGGCCAAGACCGCACAGGGCAGCCATTTGCATTGCACGCAGGTAACCGCCATCATCTATTTTATTATCTTGATAATATTTGTACGCACGTTCTACCGCTTTCAGTATTCTTTCGTAGTCTTCCTTATGCTCGCCTGATTCAATATCTTTAGTCAGAATATCATATTTTGCCCACTTGTCAAGTGTACAGTTTGCTTTATTATAATCTACACCTATAGCCATCATGTAATTATTGATAAACCCGCTAAGATTATTAGTTTCAGCCTTGCTCAGAGTCGGCTTTACAAAATATACGCTATCGCAAAGCACTCTTATAACATTCATAAGATAGCTATTGAACTCCACTTGGTCGCTTGGATTCATTTTACTATAGACAAGGTCAAGGCTCTCCGGCTGCTCTACAGCGACCTGGGTGAATTCCCTCAATAGTCCCAGGAAATCCTCCAGTCGCACGTTCTGCATAGCCACACCGACTGCGTTGCCGGAGCTATAGGGATCCTGTGTGGGTAAGGCTCCCGTAGGAGTTCCTTCATTCATACCAAAATATACCGGAAAATTGTTAATTGGAGGCCAATGGAAAGCCTCACTCTTGCCTTTAATATAGGCCTCCAATGAACGACTACTTACTTCCCTTTTGTCCTTATAATACTCACGTGCAAGTAAATCAATGTCACTTCGCCCGGTAGCTTTTTTGAGAAAATCCATAGCCTGCTCACCGGCATATTCATCAACAAATATGACACTTGCGTTAGGGCAATCTACCATAGCTTTATCCCAGTTTTTCGTATTGACACCCGGGTAAATCGCTAAGAGATGGAGTGCAGGGTTATTGTTATACAGCTTGAAATCGCCGAGAAAACCATCAATATAGTTAAGATTACGTGCGATATAGACATTCTCAACAGGCGAGCCGTACATCACTCCAGGATTCAAAGTCAGTGGCTCCCTGTCAAAGTAAACATCTACCGTTTTAAGGTCAGTACATTCACCAAATGCTTGTCTTCCAACAGTCTTAACACTTTTCGGAATGGCAACATGGGTAAGTCCCGAACTGCGAAATGCGTCTTCACCGATTTCAGTTATTCCCTCAAAGTCGAATGACGTCAACGCTTTACACTTCTGGAAGCACTCATCCGGGATCTCCTGCATAGTCTGCGGGAAGTTTATCGTAGTGAGACTGATACAACCTTTGAAGACACTCCACCCCATTTGTTTGAGATCCTCCGGGAGTGTTACAGTCGTAAGATCCTTACACTCAATAAATGCCTTATTACCTATGGTATTTACTGTTTCGGGGAGGGTTACGGAGGTGAGTGGAGCCTTCTTAAATGCCTCCTTAGCGATTGAAGTTACGGTATATTCTTGCTTTGATTTGGGGTCTGTGACCTTTTCGGGAATCACAACATCCCCTGTCGCTTTCTTAAATTCCTTGAGCTCTACGGTGCCATCCGGCAGTATCTCGTACTTGGCCTCTCCGACCTTAAATTCTGAGGCCGCGTAGACACTCAGGCTCACTATCAGAGCCGTCAGAAATGATAATAACTTTTTCATAAATGGTTTATTAAAAGAATAATTTATAGTTAGTCTTAGTATCCGGTGCCCGGGGCTTTCCACTCGTGGCGGTCAGTTTCGGTCCGGCCGGGTATGAGCGCCGAAGCGATATCGCGCGCCAGTTGCGCCACGATAGCTATATGGCGGTCATCAAAGGCTGCCACGGCCCAGTCAACACGCAGGGTGAAGACATTGCAGTAGCGCCCTCCGCCTATGTGCATAGCCGCATTTTTCTTACCTGCGGGCAGATAGCGCGTGTCGCGTTCCGACTTGAGGCCGAAGCGGGCTTCCATATCTTCCGCCACTTTGGCATACAGGCGGTCAAACGGCTCGGTGTCCACTACAGTCGACACTCCGGCATTGAGCTTAGGCTGAATGGCCGTGACGAAGTGGAAGCTCTCGGGATGAACGGAGTCGGCCGCGATGAGGAATATCACCCATCCGCCCCGGCTGAGCCGGCGGAGGTCATTGAGGTAAGCTCGCTGAGCCGCGGTCATATCCTCATCAAGGAGGTAGAAGCTGCGGGGAGAGTCGCTATCTTCGTCGCGCTCCTTGCTTATATAGTTGAATCCGCCGTAGAGCGCAAGATAATAGGCAAAATTGCCGATGGCCACCTCGCTCGCCGATGACGGCGCCACTATGGTCACGATGCTGCCGCGGTCAATGCAGCAGCCATAGTCCGTAGCGCCCTCGGTGGGGACAGCCTCTATCACCAAACGGTCGTGAGGGTTCTTGTCGGCGGGTACGGCCGAGGCGAGGTTGCGCAGGCGGAAATTGTCAAATCGCCGCACCGTGTCAATAATATCCTTGGTGTCAATCTCCTGCAGGGCCTGCACATCTACGGGCGACACATAGCGGGGCACCACGCGATACTTGGTGTAGCGGTCCTGACGGCGGCGGAAGGCCTTCATGAGCCGCGCCTTGTTCTCCTCCAGTTCGCGCTCGCGCTTGTCCTCGGCAATGGCGTCGGAGAACCCACCGGCCACCAGGCCCGCGGGCACCGCGAAGATGGCGATATTGACTATGGCGCAGGCTATCTTAAGCACTCTGCCCCAGAAGGTGACAGGCGCATAGGTGGCAAACTCGCCCGGGTCGCCGATATAGCCCATAAATGACCACAGGAGCGCATCCCAATAGCTATGGAACACCTCCGGCTGAGCCTTGTGCTCAACTAAGTAGAGCAGCAAAGACAGCACCACTGTCGTGGCCACCAGCACCTGCAGCGACACCCACATCTCATGGCGCGTTGACTTCACCGCCCGCCAAAACAGTCGAAATGACTTCATTACAATAATAGACGTTATCGTTTAGCTGATTGAATGATTTTCCGGGCTTCGTTGATTTGATGCTGCGACTCAGTTACTAAATAATTACTACCTTTATCTTTTATCTCAAGAGTCGGCTTCATCATTGAAAGGACTTTATTCGCAAGTTCAAATTCATTGACACTGACTGCTCTAACAATCACTTTATAACATTCACCATTAAAATCAGAAATTCTCCTACTATAAGACTTACATTTATCCGCTTCTGACATATATTTAACCACTCCAATAGCTGGGCGTGCGCTCAATTCAAAATTGTATAGCTCCTGAACTTGGCTATTCAGTGCCCTTTTTATGATTTCATCATAACTATCTGCTCCTTTACTGAGTTTGTAACCGTTTCCAACCTCATGCTCAAAAATAATTGCGGGATCTTTTGTAATAATCACCTCAATTAGCTGATCCATATCGGCATTTATCGCAGCTTTTGCTATTTTAGAATTCACGCCTACACCGGCTCTCAGTAGCTTTTCTGCAAGATATTCATTCCCATTCGAGATAGCCACCTCAACCACATCTTCCATATCAGGAAGTTGCTCGGGAGTATATGAATTATACAGATACGCTATACGATTATCATTGTCACGAGAAGGTTTAGACAGCAGATTGTAGATTTCCTTATCATTAATATACTTAAGCGCATCATCATTATAACGGCTAATCTGCGTATCACTCACCCTTTCTCCATACGTAAAATCGTCGCTACTTAAAGATTCAAATTGAGCCACTATAGAACGTGCCTTCTGAAAATCTTCTTTGTCGCAGGCGGCCATATATTCCTGCTTAATCTCCGCCACCTTATCCTTAGGAGTCGTTGAACATTTAAAAAACAGCATGGGAACTACCATGGTGAATAAAACCCACGCACCTAAAACAATAAGACCTATTTTAATTATTTTACTCATATATCTATTCTTATTAATAATTTTAAATAATTTAATCATCTGAATCACCAAAGAGGCGGTTGGCGAACTTGACGCCGCCGTCCCA
>CAZNBC010000086.1:0-6448 GCA_964571125.1 uncultured Bacteroides sp. | reverse complement strand
GATCGGTGGCAAGGATTTCAATATCGCCCGTAGGCAGATTGGCGTTCTTGCTGGTACGCTCGGCAACCTTACCGGTCACCTGTACCACAAATTCGCGGCCGAGGTGATTGGCAGCCTCGCAGAGTTCGGCATTGCTGTCGTTGTCAAACACTATCTGTGTGATGCCATAGCGGTCACGAACGTCAACAAAGGTCATGCCGCCCATCTTACGGGTGCGCTGCACCCATCCGGCCAAAGTCACTTCACGACCGGCGTCGCTTAAGCGGAGTTCTCCGCACGTGTTGGTTCTGTACATATCTATTTGTGAGGTAGACTTTTATCATTCGCGCAGCGCATTTCACGCACTGCATCACGCAAAGTTAGCAATTTTTACCCATCTCCTAAAGCATCCGCCCAATTTCCCTCAATAAAAACCGTTAACCCGATAGGCCACCGATACTCAATCGGCTACCTATCGGGCGCTGTACTAACTATTTGATCTGTTCTTATCCTGCAGGAGGATTATCTGATGTAGATTTTGCTGACAGCGGCTCCGCAGCGCACTATGTATAGCCCTGCATTAAGGCCCGTCACAGTGCCGTCAGCCCCGACAGCCACTCTGCGTCCGTCAGTAGTGTAAACCTCAATGGGATGGCTACCGTTAACGGCTGTAATAGCACCGGCACCCACCTCAAATTTCACTTCCTCATTGCCATCTACCCTCTCAATACCGGTTTCAGGTATAGGAAGAATCTCTTTAGCATCATTCCATCCGCGAGCATTTTTATAAGCTTCAACAGATTCTTTTGGCACATAAAGCTTATCACATCTTTTCAGATTCTCTACTGTAGGATTATAACCTTCTCTCTCATAGACCATCACCTTCCCTCCAACGGGGGCAACTTCTGGTGGTATTTTCGCATAGCATACCAGTTCCGCCTTGTCTTCACTAAACCATATTGCTTGTACTCCGACTTTCCTAAGTGTTGATGGAAGAGTAATTGGAGCTGAATTCCAATGGTTAATACATGTACCTATGGAGTCCACGCCTTCAGGAAGATTCAATGATATGCCGGTACAATTATCAAAGGCATACGAACCTATGACCCTTAGGCTTGACGGTAATTCAAAGGGATACCAATCTGTCCAACCAAAACAATTATCACAAATCTTTTCAATCGTGTTTGGAAGAAACAAGGCACCGTTAGGGCCGCCTATCAGAGGGGAGTCTCTTTGAATCCCCATAGAGGAAATTGATGTTACAGTATATCTTTCCCCATCTATATCAACATAACTAAGTACCGGATTGCCATGGGCCTTAAGCTCAACTCTACTATAGGCGGGTTTACCCCATCCCTCTCCCTTGTGTTCAGGGTCATCCGGCTCAACATAAAATGAAGCACAGCAGGTTCCAGGGCCCGACTCTGTGTACCGGAAGGAACCTATAACAACACTTTTCTTAGCACAGAAGCCCGTTACAGCTAAAAGGATAAGAAACCCAAATGCGATAGCTCGCTTTAACCTACTCTTCATGTTAATGATAATGAGATTATACCGTGTCGCAAATATAGTTAACTAAATCAATAAGAACAATGTACAATTACTTATTATGTTTTTTTAACAATAGAGTCAGCACGTGGGTGTTATCAGCGAAAACAAACATTTTGCGGGGAGGGGGATAATACGGAGGGGAGGCTGCGCGTTATTAAGGAGTGAAACTATGTGTACGACATATCGCGGTGGCCGCGGCAGCGTTAATAGCCACCTGTCTGACAGGGGCTGAAGCCGGGGATAGCTCACCGGCCTACAGCTTTCTGAATATACCTACCTCGTCCCATGTCTATGGCTTGGGCGGTATCAACATATCCAATATTGACGACGATATCAATTCCGTGGAACAGAATCCCGCCCTCCTCGGCCCGGAGTTTGACCGCCAGTTGGGACTCAGCTACATGCACTATCTCGGCGACTCCAACTTTGCGGGAGTGAAATTCGGCACCGCAGCCGGCGAGCACGGCGCTTGGGCCATTGGAATCCAGTATTTCGGCTACGGCTCCATGAAGGAGACCGACGCCTCGGGAACCGTGCTCGGCGACTTCTCACCCAAGGATGCGTGTTTCTCAGGCACCTACAGCCACGACATCACCGACCGTCTGCGCGGAGGCGCCACACTCAAAGCCATCTACAGCACCTATGCCGACTATTCGGCCTTTGCCGTGGCTACTGACTTAGGTATCAACTACTACAATCCCGAGTCCGACCTGTCGCTGTCGGTAGTGGTGGCCAATCTCGGCGGTCAGATCAAGCGTTTCAACGAAACTTACGACCGCCTGCCGGTAGATGTGCGCCTCGGATGGACACAGTCGTTCGGCACACTGCCCATACGCTTCTCCGTCACGGCCTGGAACCTCACGAAATGGAGTCTCCCCTACTGGGAAAACGGCGACGGCAGCAACAGCTCCGAGCCGGTGCTCAAGGACTCGTTCTCGTCCAATCTCTTCCGCCATCTTATCTTCGGAGCCGACTTTGTGCCGTCCGACCGATTCCACATAGGCGTGGGCTACAACTATCACACCCGCACCAATATGGCCACCTATCATCGCTCGCTGCTATCGGGATTCTCCGTGTGCGCCGGCCTTGACGTGAAATCATTCGGCATTGGCGTAGCGCTCGCCCAGCCCCACACAGGAGCCACCACACTGATGTTCAACCTCTCGTGCCGTCTCTCCGAACTGTAATATACTCTCCACACATTTCACCACGCTTCAACACCTCACACAAAAGATTATGAGCAAGAATATCATCATAGCCATTGACGGATACTCGTCAAGCGGCAAAAGTTCGATGGCCCGCGCACTTGCCAAGCGCATAGGCTACCGCTATATCGACTCCGGAGCCATGTACCGCGCAGTGACCCTCTACGCCATACGCCACGGCATGACCTCGCCCGACGGCACTGTCGACGTCGAAGCCGTAACCCGCGCCCTCCCCGACATCAATATTGACTTCATGGTCGCTCCCGAGGGACAGCACACCATGCTCAACGGCGAGGATGTGGAGAAGGAAATCCGCCAGATGGCCGTAAGCAACTTCGTGTCGGAGATTGCCGCCATTCCTCAGGTGCGCCATGCACTGGTAGCCATGCAGCAGGCCTTCGGCACCTCGAAGGGCATCGTAATGGACGGACGCGACATCGGCACCACTGTGTTCCCCGACGCGGAAATGAAGGTGTTCGTAAACGCCTCGGCCGAGACCCGCGCACAGCGTCGCTTCGCCGAACTGATAGAGAAAGGCACTCCCGCCTCCTACGAGGAGGTCCTGGCCAACGTAGTACACCGCGACCACATAGATGAGAACCGTGCGGAGAGCCCCCTGCGCAAGGCCGACGATGCCGTTGTGCTTGACAACTCCACCATGACCATCGACGAACAAAACGCATGGTTGCTCAACCTCTACAACCGCTGTTCGCACTAACCCCACTCTTTCCCCCGAAGACATGGCTACACGCATTGAGATAGACCCGCGTTCGGGATTCTGCAACGGAGTGGTCACAGCCATACGCAAGGCCGAGGAAGAACTCGAAAAGTCCTCATGCCTGTACTGCCTGGGCGACATCGTGCACAATAGTGACGAGGTGGAGCGCCTGCGCCGCAAGGGCCTCATCACCATCACCCATGCCGACATGGAGCATCTCCACGACGTGAAGGTGCTGCTGCGCGCCCACGGCGAACCTCCGTCGACCTACGAGTTGGCCCGACGCAACAATATAGAAATCATTGATGCCACATGCCCAGTGGTGCTACAGTTGCAGAAGCGTATTAAACAGACATTCGACACCGACCCCTCGCACCCCCAGATAGTAATCTACGGCAAGAAGGGCCACGCCGAGGTCAACGGCCTCGTAGGGCAGACCGCCGGGGAGGCTATCGTAGTGGAACACCGCGACGAACTCGACCGCGTGGACTTCTCACGCCCCATAGCCCTCTACTCGCAGACCACCAAAAGCCTTGAAGGGCTGCGCGAGATGGTGGCCGACATCAAGGCCCGCAAGTCAGATGAGAGCACTTTCACCTACCACGACACGATATGCCGTCAGGTAGCCAACCGCGTCAACCATCTGCGCGAATTTGCGGCCGCCCACGATGTGGTGCTTTTCGTCAGCGGCGCCAAGAGCAGCAACGGCCGTGTGCTCTACAATGAATGTCTGGCAGTAAATCCCTCGACCTACCTCGTGGCCAACAGCCAGGGCATAGACCCCGAGTGGCTGCGTGGCGCGCAGAGCATAGGTGTATGCGGAGCCACATCCACCCCCCGCTGGCTCATGGAGGAGGTGAGCGAACAGGCACGGATGCTGCTTGACACCCTTTAAACTTATGGACAATTTCGTAGCTATAGACGTTGAGACCGCCAACAATCACCCCACGAGCATCTGCGCCATAGGTGCCGTGAAGGTGACGGACGGCAGTATCACCGACCGTTTTTACGAATTGGTTTGCCCCGAGCCAAACTTCTATTTCCGCCACTTCACCGAGAACATCCACGGCATAGGGAGGCGCGACACCGACGATGCCCGCAACTTCGCTCAGGTGTGGACGGATGTGCTGGCCTTTGCCGACGGACTCCCCTTCGTGGCCCACAACAAGCGCTTCGACGAGGGATGTATCCGTGCCGCCTGCCGCACATACATGATGGACGGCCCCGAACAACCGTTTTACTGCACCCTCGAGACAGCCCGACGCAAGATTCCCCGCTCCGTCATCGGTTCGTTCTCACTTCCCGTGCTTGCCGACTTCATGGGCATCCCCTTCTACAACCACCACAATGCCCTGGCCGATGCCGAAGCATGTGCCAAGATAGCCATGGCGTTACTCTGACCGACAATGAATACCTCGAAGATACTCCTGCTCACGTGCCTCATCGCGACCTTGACACTCGCATGTTTCTCCTCCGGCTGCAGCAGCTCAGGCACCGGCCACAGTGAGACTGCCACGGCCAATGACAGCATTGACCACATAGTGGTGAGTCAGCGCGACTCTGCCTCATATCTCAGCGGCGTTGATGACGCATCCGCCCTGCTCGAAGTGGTCGGCGACAGTCACCGTCTCCACGACGGACTGCTCGAAGTGCGCGCCCGCGAGACCCATATCCGCACCACCGTACGTCCGGAGGCTGCGGATGCCTACATCAAGGGCTTCCGTCATCATATCTTCACCCACAACGACTCCCTCGCCCGCATCCTCTTCTGAAACCTTATCCGCAACGAAAGAAAGACCGGAATACAGCGCGGAAGACCGTCATGGAGCAGGATTTGGAAATCAGGGGTGGAATAGGTAACTTTGCGGGTAAAGGATGACGAATTATCAATGAAACGATGGCACTGTTCACTATCATAACGCCGACATACAATGCCGAGGCCACTCTGCCCCCTACTCTGAGGAGCATAGAGGAGCAGGTGTGTGACGACTACGAGCTGATCGTGATGGACGGCGGGTCGAAGGACTCGACCGTGGAAATGGCAAGCTCCGCCAATATATCCGCTGACAGACTCACCGTAGTGTCGGAGCGCGACCGTGGGCTGTATGACGCCATGAACAAGGCCGTGCGCCTTGCGAGGGGGAAGTATCTGGTGTTCCTGAACGCCGGCGACACGTTTCACAGCCCCGACACACTCGCCACGATAGCACGCGCCATACGCGACACCGGTGCCGACATCGTATACGGTCAGACACAGCTTGTCGACGCCGACCGCCGACGCATCGCCGACCGCCACCTGACAGCCCCCGAGCATCTTGACTTCAAGAGCTTTGCGCAGGGTATGCTGGTATGCCATCAGGCATTTATCGTGCGCCGGGATTTGGCCGGAGAATACGACCTTAACTATCGCCTGTCGGCCGACTACGAGTGGTGCATACGCTGTCTGCAAAAGTCGCGCAGCAATGTGCTGATTGACGAGGTGCTGATAGACTATCTCTACGAGGGCCTGTCGACGCATAACCGTCGTAAATCGCTCATGGAACGTTTCCGCATCATGTGCCGCTACTACGGTACGGTGCCCACCATAGTGCGCCATCTTGGTTTTATTCCCCGCTTCATACGCCACAAGGCCGCCCTGAAGCAAGGCGCAAAACAGATTAAGTAACCCCTCTATTCACTCCCACATGAATTACTATATAGCCGATACCACTACGGGGACCCATCAGGGGCCGTACTCCGTAGAGCAGCTCAGAAGCATGTCAATCGGAGCCAACACCCTCGTATGGAATGACACGATGACCGACTGGACCCGCGCCATAGATGTGCCTGAGCTCCGCGAGGCATTGTTTACCGCCGTTCCTCCCTCCTCAGCACCACGTTTCGCTCCCGGCTGTGAGGCACCGCAAATCAAGCCCGAGCGCCCTCACACATGGCTCGTGGAGGCAATCCTCGCCACCATCTTATGCTGCCTGCCTTTAGGCATAGTCGCTATCGT
>CAZNBC010000085.1:0-6451 GCA_964571125.1 uncultured Bacteroides sp. | reverse complement strand
GATGTTACTTCACGGCTACCTTGGCGGTTGCTGAGGCGGTGCGTACGAGGTAAATGCCCTGAGCAAGAGTTACTGAACGGCCGGCAGCTACGTTGGCCACGAGACGGCCTGTAGTGTCGTATACGCTCGCGTTTTCGCCTGCGGTAAGTAAATTGCCTTCGAGAGTGATGTCGGCGGCTGTATCAGCGCCTACGGCGCCAATAGCGGCATCCTTGATGATCTCTACCGAGCTTTCGCGTGAGTTGCGGGTGCGTACACCGTCCTTCATGGCTCCTACGGAGAAGAAGTAGATACCGGGCTGCACGTTATCCATGTCATAGGAGGTGGCGGGAGCGGCCACGGTGATGTTCTCGAATCCTGCGAGAGGAGTCACCACATCTTCAGCGGCGTAGGTGAAGGTGATGTCGTCAATCGCAAGCGAACCGGTCACGAGACGGTTGAACGTGAGGCGTACGGACTGTACCATCGGGGGAATGTTATTGACGGTAAGTGTCTCGCCTGTGGTGGCATACGAGATGGGGAGATTGGCGATTCTAATCCAGGTGTCACCTACAAGACCTTCCACGAGGATAGTGTTGGAGGTATTGGAGGTCACGCCGCGATGCCAGAACGAGATGCTGCGGATGGTGTTGGAACCGGTGAGCACGGGGGTCTGGATGTACATGCCGTCAACCTGCATCTTGATTGAGGGAGTCTCCTTACCGCAATACTTCACATTGGTATAGTTGGCCTTTACGTTAGAGCTCCATCCGTTGTCAAGGAAGAAGGTGGGGCTTTCGTATTTGTCAAGGCCGGTATATACCGACTTCAGCTCGACGGGAGCCTTGGTGAAGAGGTTTACGTAGTATTCCGAAGCGCCATCGACGGGAAGCCAGTTGATGGTGAATGACTCGGGGGTGAGGTTTGAAGCAGCGAGAAGTTCGGGACGAAGCAGTTCCACACCGCCTTCGGGGGTAGTGAAGGTGAGTTCGTTAGAGGGTACGCTGTAGGTGTCGCACGAGGGATCGTAGACGGTAACAGTCCAGAAGTAAGTAGTGAGGGGATCAAGCTGATCGGTGGTAAATGAAGTGCCGGTCACGGGCTTGTTGAAGAGCTCGGGGATATATACGGCCTTACCGTTGGCGTCCTTGCTGTAGACGGTGAGGGCGTATGTGGCATCCTTTACGCTTGAGGCCTTCCACACGGCGGTGAAGCCGCCGGCAGTGATATCCTTTGACTCGAGAGCTTCGGTGGGAGCCACCTCTTCCTTACCTCCCTTTACCTTGAAGGTCACCACGCCGTTGTTCATGGCGATGTCGGTGATGGGGAGATTGAGGCTAAGCTTCGACCATGTAATCATGCTGGGCACGGTTTCGTCGGTAAACGAGGTGAATTGGCCGTCAACGCCGGGGAAGGCGTCGTCAGCGCGGGTGCTTTCGGTGGCGATACCGTCGGCCTCTTCAATATCAATGTACTGGAGAGTGGGGGTATTGTTGCAGACATTTCGGCTCCAGATGTTGGCATTGTAGAGAATGTGCCATATAAGCATACCGTTGCCGGGGATGTAGCGGTCCCAGCTGGTCTGCTGACGGTTTTCGAGGAGGAAGAACTCCTGAGGACGGGTAGTGTTGATGATATAACCCTGATTGGAGCCGATTGACTCAAGGCGTCCGTTCATGGCGTCGGTAATCTCTACGGGCTTCATCCAGCCGAAAGCGTTACGCTCGAAGATACCGTGCAGCGGGGGAGTACGGCCCTCGTTGTTGTATGAACCGAGGTCCATGCACGACCATATTCCGGGAGTGAATGATGATGAGTAGGATGTGGCGTAGAGGTCGGGAAGACCCATAACGTGTGAGAACTCATGGATGAAGGTACCCACGCCGTCAGGACGGTGAATACGATAGATGGTTTCCCATTCATTTGTGCAGGCATAGCGGTTGATCTTCTTGCCGTCGACCGAGTAGTTGCCCTGTTCACTCACGTAGAATGCATGGGGCCATACAGTATCCGCGCCACCGCCTGTAGCTTCGCCCATTCCGGCGTAGAAGATAAATACATTATCGATTTCGCCGTCGTTGTCGCGGTCGTATTGTGTGAAGTCCACTTCCGGATCAAGGATCTGACAAGCGTGTACGGCCATTTCCCAGGCCTTGACGTCAGAACCGCCGGTAGCGGAGGTGTTGGCGCCGTAGTAGCTGCGTTCGTGGGGAAGAACCACGGGACCGTATACGTCGAATTCGATATCGAACTGTCCGTTGGAACATTCCAGGAAGTAGTCACGGGCACTGCCTGTACCTCCGTAGGTAGAGAAATCCTTCTCGTTGACCATGCGTGAGAAATAGTCGTGTGCATCGTAAGAATCGTCGAACGACACGTCCTTATATGCCACGAGAATCACGAGGCCTTTCTGCTTGCCCTTGACAGGATATGTGGCGTAGGACATGAGTCCGTAGCCCTTGTAGTCATCATCGTCCTTATAGACGAGGCGGGTGGGCTTTGAGAGGTTGGAGGTAATCTGCTTGGCAGTCATCAGTGCCGCGCGCTGGTCGTCAAGCTGGCGCATGACGTTCTCCATTTTGATACCGGAGAGATATTGGCGTTCTTCAGCCGTGCGGTTGGCCACAGGCTTGGCCATGTAGGGCGATGCCACTACTTTGCCCTCGTTGTCAAGATTGGCATAGTAGTAGGTGTTGTCTTGCGATGTGAGAAGATAGCCATCCTCGCTGAGAGTGACGTGGTGATGTTCGTCACCACGCAGCAGAACGGTAATCTCGCTTCCATCAGGCTGCGTCATCTTGATTGGGCCGGGATAGGCGGGCACAGCTGACACTGTCAGCGGAGCCAGCATTGCAGCACATGTAATTGCTGCAGCTGCTACATGTTTAAATATAAGATTCATAGAAAAAATTATAATTTCGATTGAAGATTCCCTCTATGAGGGAGTAAAGCAATAATGACGTGGCCTACACGTCTCAATAGTCGGGTACAAATATAACGAATAATTTGTATGATTCGGTATAATAGGTTGTTAAAAAGAGTTGATGCCGTGTGACAGAGGGTCAGTTGACGCGGATTACGGTGAGGCCGTCGCGCAGTGGCAGCATGGCTACCGTGACGCGCGGATCGCGGGCTACCATGTCATTAAATTCAAGGATACCACGTGTCTGTGCATCGGTAGGAGGGTTTTCTGAAGCTATCTTGCCGCTCCATAGGGTGTTGTCGGCCAGTATTATTCCTCCGGGCCGCATGGCAGGCAGCAACAGGCGGTAGTAGTCGGTGTAATGACGTTTGTTGGCGTCGATAAAGGCCATGTCCCACGGGCCTTCAAGGGTGGGGAGAATGGTCAGTGCATCACCTATGTGGAGGTGAATGCGTCCGGCAAAGGGGGAGGAATCGAACTGCTCCGTGAGGCGGTCTTCGAATTCGTCGTCAATCTCTATGGTGTGGAGCTCACCGTCTGGGGTGAGTCCTTCGGCGAGGCAGAGTGCCGAATAGCCGGTGAAGGTACCCAACTCTACGATACGTCGCGGAGCGGTCATGCGCGAGAGCATGGCCAGTATGCGCCCCTGTACGTGGCCAGAACACATACGCGGGTATGTCGTGGTCAGGTATGTGCGTCGGTAGAGTTGTCGCAGATACTCGGGCTCCGGCTCGATATGGGAGGATATGTAGTCGTCTATGATGTCGGTCTCGGTCATAGCTCGCGAATATAATTGCATGTAGCCTCGATGGTGCGTCGCATTACATCAACGCACTCTGCGGGATAACGGCCCTGGGCGGTCTCGCCGCACAGGAGCATCCACGATGCACCCTGCATCACGCCGAGGTACATGTCGGTTACTTCGGCACGTGTGGGGGTGTCGGAGTTAATCATTGATTGAAGTATCTGTGTGGAGAGTATGACGGGGAGTCCGCGGCGGGTGGCGCGCTCCATGACTTTCTGCTGTATGACCGGTATCTGCTCGACGGGCACGGCGGCTCCGAGGTCGCCGCGTGCGAAGAGTATGCCGTCGGCGGCGTCCATTATCTCGTCAAGATGCTCGAGCGCCATGCGACATTCGATTTTGGCGAATACGAGTATATCGGAGTTGTCGGAGCCATCGGGAGTAGCCGAGCGGAGTACTTCACGCACGGCTTCGATATCGCGGGCGGTGCGCACGAATGAGTGAGCTATGATGTCTACTCCGGCTGCGGGGGCGGCAAGTATGGCCTCGCGGTCCTTTTCGGTCACGGAGGGGAGGTGAGGGAGGTCTATGCCCGGGAAGTTCACACTCTTGCGTGCGCCGAGCACACCGCTGTTGAGTGCCCGCAGATGGAGTCGTCCTCCGGGGATGTCAGCTACCTCTTCCACATCCTCAATGGTGAACCGTAGCGCTCCGTCATCAATGGTCATGAGCTGTCCGGGACGCACATATAGACCAAGGTCGGGGGCGTTGAGGCAGATGGCTTCACGGGTAGTCAGCCTGTCGGGAGCATAGAAAGCCACGGTGGTATCCCCTTCAAGAAACTCCACCGGCACAGGGGCCTCGGTGGTGCGCACTTCGGCACCTTTTGTGTCTGTGAGTATCACCGCCGAGGGGGCTGCGGCACGAATTGCATGAACCATTTCGGCCATCTGTGAGCCTGTGACATGCGCGGAGTTGATACGCACTCCCTGCATGCCTCGTGCGGTCATGAGCGAGATAAATTCGGGGGTACACTGGCCATAGGTCAGCGTAGCCATTATGGCGGTTGAGGGCGGCGTCATGGGAGGTCGGGATTGGTTAAGGGATTGATTATTGGAGGAGGGCACTGACTGCCAGCGCGTAGCTCTCGGGGCCGAAGCCGGCTATCAGGCCACGGCATGCTGCGGCCACAAGGCCCTGATGGCGTATCGGTTCGCGGGCAAAGACGTTGCTCAGGTGAACCTCAACCACCGGGAGCGCTATGGCCCGTATGGCGTCGGCTATGGCAAGCGAGGTGTGTGAGTATGCACCGGCATTGATGACCACTCCGCGACATTCGGGGTCGGCGGCGCAGGCCTGAAGGGTGTCTATGATGGCTCCCTCGCCATTGTGTTGCGAGTGGCGTATCTCTACCTGTGCGGCATATCGGGTGCGTACGGAGGTGATGATGTCGTCCATGGTCACAGTGCCGTAGACGGAGGGCTCGCGTGTGCCTATGAGATTGAGGCTGGGGCCGTTGATGATATGGATGTACATTATATCGGAGGTAGGGGGTCGGTGACAAGCATGTAGATGGCGACGTGGCTCATGAGCATTATCACAAGCAATATCCAGCTTATGGCGGGGCGTGAAGGGTAGCTCACGTATGACAGCCATCCGGTGAGCAGCACATAGAATGGATAGCCCCAGATGAGGGTGCGTATGCCACCTAAATCGGGAGGGCATGCCGACAGAAGCATCGGCATCTGGAATACGGGCAACATCATCACTATGATGACAATCACCATCCATACGGGGGTGCGTCCGTAGGGTGTGCTGGGGCCGTTGGAGGGGTTTGAAATCATGATTCCCGGTAGGCTTTGACGGTTTCGCGGATACCCTCTTCGAGGGAGAACTTGGGTGAGAAGCCGAAGTCACGTACTGCGTCACTGATGTCGCACGACCAGTTGCGCTGCTTCATTATCTTGAATTTGTCGCGGTTGAGGGTGCTGGGCTTCATCTGTATCACGCCCCATTTCTCGGCCACGACCGAGGCGGCGTAGACGGCCCACATCGGAAGCCGTACGGGGAGAACCCAACGTCCGCCGAGTTCGCGGGCCACGATGGCGCGGAATTCCTTTTGCGTATAGCTGCGTGGCTCCGAAATGATATATTTGTGGCGTAGGGTTGCCTCGGTAGATAGCGCATCGAATATGGCGGCGGCGAGGTCTTCGACATAGATGAAAGTGAGCATCTGACGGCGGAAACCCACGCCGAAATCAAAGTGGCGGTCAATGGATTTCACCATCAACAGATAGTCCTGCTCGTGGGGGCCATATACACCGGTGGGACGGAAGATGGTCCAGGGGAGGTCAGCCTGCGTCTCGAGGAATGTCTCGGCCTTGATTTTCGACACTCCGTAACGGGTGTTGGGCTGAGGGATGTCGCGGTTCGTCAGTGGAGTGTAGCCCTTTTCGTCACCTGGTCCGAGGGCGCTGAGGCTACTGATGTAGAGGAAGCGCCGCGGCATCTTGTCGGCATCGCGCAGGGCCTTGACGAAGTCAATGAGGTAGGAGTAGTTGATACGGTTGAAGTCGGCGAAATTGGCACACTTCGTGGCTCCGAGATTGTAGACTATCCAGTCCCATCGTTCCCCCTCGGGGAGAGCTTCGGCCATGGCGCGGGCCATGGATGAGGGTGTGTCATAGTCAAGTTCCACGAAGTGGAGGCGCGGGTCGCTAAGGTAGCGTCGTGAGGTAGTGGCGCGTACGCCACACCAGGTGTCATAACCGCGCCGGAGGCTTTCGCGGGCAATGAATCCCCCG
>CAZNBC010000084.1:0-6481 GCA_964571125.1 uncultured Bacteroides sp. | reverse complement strand
GGCTCCATACTTCGCCGAAAAGAATATCATCATTGAGATGAGCGAACTCGGGAGCAAAGTCGCCCAACTGGTTGCGACCTGCGGTCTGTACTATTTTCTGTTGTGCCATAATGCTGATTGTTAATGTCATCATTAATGAAAGGATGCAATATCTTTTCATTTCCGTTATTCTATTGGTTATACAAATTCAATTTCGGTAGGGGAGATGTGCATATCTCTCAGTATCTCCACCTCGTTATCCTCCAATAGCGTCGTGCTATGCTCACCATCTCTTTGGTGCGTGACTATCCTTTCCTGCTCAAGGAAGCGAGTTATGATGTCCGCGGGCTTACACCTGTACCTTGCCGCAAGGTAGCGGACTACCTCATCTTCGCATACATCGGAGGAAATTAATATTTTGCTTGTCATCCTGATTCTATTTTTCGATGCTGCAAAATTACACTCAAAAATATTGTCAGACGTATCAATAATAATGGACGATGTAACAATTATACCGATAAGACCACGCCAACCAAAGAAAGCCTTTTGGTATGGCTTAAAGCGAACCTACAGCTCATCTCCGACGTTATAAAGATAAACACCAACTGCTTCCCTCCGTAGCGAGGTTCATCACTGTTTCGTGCACAGCCACCGGAACAACCGACAATCCCACTTACCCGAAGGAAAGACAATAAAATTATAAATACACTATGGATAAATTTATTGGATCTCACTTCATTTACACCTATGACAACGGGTGGATGTATGAACTTTATGTAAAAAACGTATGGTAGATGATATCGTGAGCGGTAAGTTGAGCTTCACTGACTAAGAGTTTCGAATTTCATAATAATTAGGGCGATGTGTCACTTCTAATGCGACACATCGCCTTGTTTATTTTCTAAGACTTTAAAATAATTTTGAAGACTTACTTAACTTTGCGGTATGAACAAGATACTCAAAGTGAACTCACCGGGCGACTACAGTGCATACCTTGGCCTGACGAATCGCCACAAGTTGGTAAGTGTCATAGACTACAATGCTATTTCACCTATCCGCTCAAGCCTGAATAACTATGGGGTATATGCTATATTCCTGCGTGATGACTCATCAGTTAATCTGCAGTATGGGTGTGGCAAGTACGATTATAAAGAATCCACCCTTTTGTGTGTCTCGCCCGGACAGATAGGAGGCAAGGAGGATGATGGCGAAACTATCTCTATTTCCGGATGGGCGTTGCTGTTTCATCCCGACCTCCTGCATGGTACACGCCTTGAGAAACTCATCCACGAGTATTCCTTCTTTGAGTATCACATCAACGAGGGGCTCCACATGAACAAGGAGGAGCACGACATCGTGGTCTCACTCCTGCAGGCCATACAGCGCGAGATTGATGAAGATCATGATGGAGAGCAGGACGACATTATTGTCGGCTACATCAATGTGCTGCTCATGTATTGCCAGCGCTTCTATAATCGCCAGTTCGTGACACGTAAGCACGAGAACACCGACGTGCTCGCGCGCTTTCAGGATACGCTCACGCAGTACTACGCCGACGGTCTTCAGTTCAAAAACGGTATCCCCACCATACAGTATATGGCCAACAAACTATGTATGTCAGCCAACTATCTCGGTGACCTGATCAAACGCACTACCGGTGAGACAGCCGGTAGTCATATCAGGAACTTCCTTGTCCTCCAAGCCAAAAACGGTCTGGCCGCCGGGAAGAATATCTCGGAGGTTGCCTACGACATCGGACTCGAATACCCTCAGCACCTGAGCCGCATGTTCAAGAGGCAGACCGGTATGACACCCTCCGACTATCTGCGCAGCCTGAAAGACAAATAGCCGCGCATCCGGCAGGGGAGTACCTCGTGATTTACAGGCTCTTTAGATTAGCTGTTCAATGTCTTGGCCTTTTCAACGAGGCGTTTTCCCATCGCGTAACACTCCTGTTCGTCAATAGGGAACTGTGTTTCGTGTTGATGCTTCTTTTCCTCCGGGTCGAAAGCGTTAGCATTCATCTTTGAGTAGTCCCTGAACTGGAGGGTATTGTAGGAGTTGTATTGCTCTGCGTAGCCCAGGATGAACTCAAGATTACTCTTTGTCATCCCAAGAGACACACTATATCCTGCCATGTCATAGTAATTCTCGTCAGAATTCATGGTAAAAATTACTCCGGCAGGAATTATCCTGTTGCCAAGGATTCTCACAGGCTTCCCGTTTTCCACCTGATAGGAGGTCAGAGGGTAGAGCAGTCGCTCAAGGAAAGCCCTGATCATCCCAGAGGGATAACCGAAGAAGTTGGGCGAACCGATTATCACGACATCGGCCTCTAAAGCTTTTTCAAGAATGGGACGGAGATTGTCACGTATGGCACACAGTCCACCGGTTTTATTCCCCTTTCGCTTACAGGCGAAACATTCGATACATCCCTTGATGGGTTCGGCATAAAGTTCGATGAGTTCTGTTTCTGCGCCGGCAGCGGCAGCACCTTCAAGAGCCTTTTTCACAAGTATATCGGTATTCCAGTCCTTCCTGGCACTACCGTTTATTCCTATTACCTTCATATTGAATCATAATTGTCTGTACATACAACATCCCGATCCTCTCATAGGTTTTGGCTATCATAATTAATGGCCCCATCGGAAGTCATCCATGGATAGTCAACTTTCTGGTTTTCTACGTGTTTTATTTAATAGACCATAGGTATATAAGAAGTAGAAACATGAGCAGAGAAGCATCGCATGAACATCATCATCACCACCAACATCTTGAGGTAAATACTCTCAACCGGGCCTTTATCATAGGCATAACGCTCAACGTAGTCTATGTTGTAGTCGAAGCAGCCTTCGGACTCTATTACGACTCCATGGGCTTGCTTTCCGATGCCGGACATAATCTCAGTGACATAGCGGCATTACTCATCTCCCTGATCGCATTCAAAATGTCATCCAAGGCGGCGACAAAGAAGTACACTTATGGCTACAGGAAGGTGACGGTACAGGCTTCTCTCACCAATGCTTTACTACTCTGCATAGCTGTCGGGGCTATTTTGATTGAATCGATCCGCAAGCTCGCCCATCCGGTAGCTGTCGATGGCGATGCCATCGCCTGGATTGCAGCCGCGGGGGTAGTGGTCAATGGTGTTACGGCATGGCTATTTCTTAAAGACAAGGATAAGGACCTCAATGTCAAGGGTGCATTCATGCACATGGCCGCTGACACACTTGTGTCTGTCGGAGTGGTCGTGTCCGGTATCGTCATTCATTTTACCGGATGGTATATTATCGACCCGATTGTGGGAATATTGATAGCAATCTGCATAGCCTTCTCATCGAAGGAATTGTTGGTCGAGAGCGTTAGGATGTCACTTGACGGAGTGCCGGAAGGTGTTGACTATGACACGGTCAAATCCACGATTGAATCCATTGATGGGGTCAACAGTGTGCATCATCTCCATATATGGCCGCTAAGCACCACGGTTACGGCGATGACCGCACACGTAATCGTGAACGACGCATCTCAGATTAACCTTACGATACATCGTATTCGTGAGACAATGAACTCCCTGAACATCCGTCACAGCACCATCGAAGCCGAAACGCAAAAGGATGACACCGGCTGCGAAAACTGTTTGTAGTACAGGAGTCTAATAAAATGGCCCCACAGAGTGAATTAAACAAAGAAGGCGCTGCGGATTCTTACATCCAGCAGCGCCCTCAGAGTTTTTTATATACTGTTTATGACACAATTGCGTCCTCAGCAGTCCATTCTGTAAGACTACCGGCCTTTACCTGGATGCACACTTCGGTCATGTCAGTTTCAGCATGGAGCTTACGCTTTGCGGCGGGAGCCACGCGAAGCCAGTCGCCGGCCTCAAGTGCCACATTCTCACCGTCTATTTCCATAAAGCCCTTACCGGAAACAATGAAATAGATTTCCTCGTTCTCCTTGTGGCTGTGATAGAAAGGAATTACTGTACCTGCGGGAAGATTGTTTACCGATACTTCTGCACCTGTCAGTTTAAGAGTGTCATGTAGCTCTACGCGAGGTGCGCCTGCGGCTACATGAGTTTTGCTGTAATTACTCATTTTATTTAGTTTTTAGTAGTTAGGGGGATAGCAAAATAAATAATAAAACTGTTATTCACCAAACATTCGCTTGATCTGAGCTATGCGAAGCTGATTGTACAGTTGCGTTTGCGGCGAATCGGGAACCAATAAGTCAAACCCATGAAATACTCCGGGTATGGTATGCAGTTCTGTATTCACACCGGCACAGGAAAGACGTGCCGTATAATTCAGACATGACATACAGAAAAGGTCAAGAGTTCCGACAGCTATAAATGCCGGAGGCAGATTTGATAAATCCGTGGCGAGGGATGCCGAGTAGTACGGGAGTTCATTTTCGGGCAACTTCTGACCGCCAAGTAACGTCGCCCACCCCAAACCGTTATAGTCGGGAGTCCAAACCAACTGTCCGGCATAAGGATCGGGCATCGGATCTTTATCAGTTCCGGTTCTGCTGTCAAGCATAGGGTAAGTCAGTGCTTGACCGCACAATGGAACTCTGCCGTGGTCGCGATTGTAGAGAGCAAGACGGGCGGCGAGACCTCCACCGGCACTCTCTCCCAATATCACTATACGGGTAGCGTCGGCTCCAAATTCCGATGCGTGGTCATGAATGTATTCAAGACCGGAATAAGCGTCATGTAAATCAGCCGGGAAAGGAGCAACGGTTGCCAAGCGATAGTTGACGCTTACCAGAATTGCCTGCAATCCATTGGTAAGCACTTCGGGCTTTGTTGCCATAGTGTTGGCATCACCGACAAGATAGCCTCCGCCATGCATAAAGTAGAGTATCGGCAGTGGACCCTTGCGAGTCAAGATCGTAGGCTTCCAGATATATAGGTCTATACTGTTTCCATCCATGCCCTTGATGGTGATTTTTTGTGAACCGGGTAATTTTTCACTGACGCCCAGCACGCCGACATATGGGTTCTTGTCAAAGGGTTCTTGACAAGCCTCAAATATTTTATCTATTATAGGCAACTGATATTCTTTTGCTATCAGATGCTTTGATGTGAATTGTTGAGCCATTTTTATACTTGTTACAGCGTCATCTGACGCTCGTTGTTTTAATTGTTTAACTTGAAATTTGTCTTATTAGTTCACCTACTACACTATAAAGCTCCCTTTGGGATGTTTTATCCCACCTATGGAATATTATACTACTCGAATTCTCAAATATCCGGCATGCTAAAGTAACCAAAAGAATATTTTAAGTGAGTCGTAAAGAATATTTATCTATCTTTGAGAGTCTTTTCGGGCGAAGGCGCCGAAAAGACACCAGGATAGTCGTACGACTTACTTTTTAAAAATGGCTTAGTGATGATGATACGAAACTCCCTTCCTCCATTATGGACAATCGGTGACCTCAACACTGTAGCACCGGGAATGATGTTTGGCTCCGACTATATATTCTATCGTGACCTATCTGCCCTCAGAAAGCTCACCGGTAAGATAGTAGTGAACTTCGTCGGATTCATTTACGTGACGACGGGCAAAATTGCGATTACACTTAATGACATTTCTCTGAGGGCTGAAGCAGGGCAAATAATTTTCTACAAGACAGGGGACTTCATTTCCGATGTCCTCTTCTCACCCGACAGCGAGGGAATGGTTTGTGGAATGGATGCGGCAGTACCGTTTGAAAGCCGTAGCAAGGTAGGGGTACCTCAACTTTCATCTATAAAAGGTAATTGTGAGGTCTTTAATCTGAGTAAAGAGGCGGAATCCCTTCTTCGTATATATGGTGAATTATTATGTCAGAAGTACAAAATGGGGGTAAGCGATGTGCGGTTCACAATGATCTCATTATTGGAAGACATGCTTGCTTCCGTCGATATCCTCGCCACTGATCGTGAAAAACTCCATACGCGACAGTCGTCCGACCTCCTCTACAGGAGGTTTTCAACGCTGCTCGTGGAGTCCTTTCCCAAGCCGAGAGAAGTCAAGTGGTATGCCGATACCTTGTCTGTGTCACCAAAATATCTTGCAAGGGTAGTTAAGCAAATTAGCGGTAAAAGTACGTCTGAATGGATTAACGAAGCTATGATGGCGGATGTACGCACTGCGCTGATCCACACCGATGAATCTATCAAAGAGATTTCTGCCAGACTGGGGTTCAACAATTCTGCCTTCTTTGGTAAATATGTAAAGAAACACTCCGGCCTGACGCCAAAACAGCTGAAATCGTATCTGAAGACACAACACTCAACTGGTGTCTGACTCAACTTTCTGATTCTATATACGTTTGTTTAAGAAAAACAGAATTTGTATGAATACAGAAGAATTAAGAGACTATTGTCTCTCACTGCCGAATGTCGTAGAAGCTCAACCGTGGACAGAGCCTCAATACCAAATGCTCATAACTTTCAAAGTCGGTGGCAAATGGTTTTGTCTGTTTAACCCGGATGAGAAGTTTATTGACGTAAAGT
>CAZNBC010000083.1:0-6536 GCA_964571125.1 uncultured Bacteroides sp. | reverse complement strand
ATACCGGCCACCTTGCGTTTATACATCGGGGCCACAGGCACTACCAGTCGGCCATCACGCATCGCGGGCGATGCATCGCTATCGATCACTCCCTGAGTGACGCCCCTTGTCATGACGCGACGTATGGCCGCCTGCACCGCACCGGTCATGGAGGCCATGCGGCGGCGTATGTCACCAAGCTCAGGCGAGGCCGTGTCGCGTACATTGCCGTACTGGTCGAGCACGCGGTCAATAAGCCTTACAGCCTCGGCAAACGAACTAAGGCGGATGGCCACCTCATCAAGGGCCGGATAGACCGAATGACCGTTCTCATCCCTGTGGCGGCTGAAAAATGAAGAAACATCAGCCATCACCATAAGGGTGCGACGCACTCTCAGCAGCTCTTCGGCGGGAATCAGATTGCCCGGCACCTTAAGGGCCTTGAGCGAGGCGGTGATATCGTGCATTCCACCTATCGGGAACGTCTCGTCGCCCGACAGGATGACCGTCATCTCCGACACCTGACGCAGCAAGGAGGTGATAAAATGATAATCGGTAAGAAATGTCATGGCCTCGCATAGCTCACGACCGAGGGCCGATGTGGCATGGGCGGCTACAGCCTCACGTACATGGCGGAAGCCTATCTTGTTTTCAAAACTTTCGGGGTATATCATTAATGCAAAGGTACGAATAATTCTACATGTCCGACAAAACCAAACGGAGACCCATCATGTTATAGTATAAAAACTTAACAGATTCAACTAACTTAAAACATTCTATCTTATGACTACTATTAAGGAAAACTTCCTTGGCAAGACCAAGGCGTGGTGGGTAGTACTCGCCATCGGCATACTTATGGTTATATGTGGTTTCGCATACTGGTTCTGGCCTGTAGCCGGATTTGCCGTAGCATCACAGCTTTTCGGCTGGCTCCTTGTTTTGGTCGGCATCGTTCAGCTTTGCGTAGCTGCCGGACCTAACCGTGCCCGCGGATGGGGCTGGTGGATTGTCAGCGGCATAATCAATATGTTCGTAGGCTTCATGCTCGTACGTAGCGTGGTACTCTCAGAAGCCGTTTTCCCCTATTTTATCGCACTCGTACTCATGATCTGGGGCACATGCTCTATCGTTTCAGGTGTTGAGAACACCGGCCGCAAGAACCGTTGGCTCTACGTCGTAAACGGCATCCTGCTCATGATTCTCGGATTCTTCTTCATCGAAGCCGGTTGGGTACAGAACATGGAGATGACCAGCTTCCTCGTATCACTGGCATTTATCTACTGGGGCTTCTCAATCGCTATCGTATCATACGACATGCGTCCCCGCCTCGAAGACTGATAAATATTAAACACTTAGAAAATATCCTCCCCGGCTATTGCGGAGCGGGCCAACATCTCGGCCCGCCCGCGCTGTCGGGGAACTTTTTATTTATCCGCTGAATAAAAAGAGTCTACATCAGGGAGGGCAACGAAAATATTAACATTTCTTTTCAAGGAAAATTTGTATTTTTGTAGACTAAACTTTTAGCTGCCGCAAAGGTCTAAGAATAAAAAGCAAACCATTAACTCAAACCTCATAAAATGATGACATCCAGAACTGCAATCCTTCTCTCGGCGTTCATGATGACAATAGGCTCATTTTCAGCTCGGGCGCAGGATTATTTCGATGACGACATATACTACAATCCTGCCAAGGCCACCAAGACTGTAAAGCAGAAGAAACAGTCGGCCTCGCAGAGTGTCACCACGACGGATTTCCCTGCCGCCGACACCTATGCCGTGCCCGCGTCAGGTCTCAGCATGAGTGTTGATGAGTACAACCGTCGCGGTATCTTTGCCGACGCTAAAGCTCCGGCAGCCGACACTACGGCCACCGACTTTAACTATACACGCCGCATAGAGCGCTTCTATAACCCCGAGGTGGTGATAGCCACCGGCAACGATGAACTGGCCGACATATATTATTCCGAGCCGGCCAATGTGAACATCATCGTCAACAACCCCTCACCCTCATATTGGGGATGGGGCGGAAGCTATTATTCCCCCTGGGGATGGTCATACTGGGGCCCGTCATGGGCTTACAATCCCTGGGGTCCATCGTGGGGTCCCGGATGGGGCGCTTCATGGGGATGGAACTATCCCGCATGGTCATGGGGTTGGTCGTGGGGCTGGGGTCCATCGTGGAATCCCGGCTGGGGTCCCGTATGGGGCGTTACCCGACCTAACCGTCATCCCGGCCCGGGTTGGACTCCCGGCCGCGTACCTGCCGGCCGCGTACCTGCCGGCCGTCCCTCGACAGGAGCCGTACGCCCAGGCACCATCTACCGACCCGGCAGTGTGGCCAACGTAGGGTCAGCGACCGGAGGTCGTGTACCTGCCACTTCTACCCGTCCGGGGGCTATATCACGTCCCGGCAGCCAGACATCATCAGGCACAAGTTCATTTGGCACCACTACAGGAGGACGTCGTCCCTCGACCTCCACTCAGCAGAACAATTCCTATACCCGTCCCTCAAATCCCTCCACCAATACCAACAGTTCCTACCAGCGTCAGGGACGTTCATCGGGTTCCTCCTCGGGGTATTCCTCGGGATCCCGTTCGGGCGGATTCAGTTCGGGCGGCTCACGCTCATCGGGTGGTTTCAGTAGTGGAGGCAGTTCACGCGGCGGACGTGCCGGCGGTGGCCGACACTGATTCTCCCCTTTCCTCTCCCCTCCTCGTATCTATCTCAAGTAATTCTGTAAAGTCACGTACACAAAACATATGAAACGATCTGCAACGCTACTCATGGCCCTGGCGGCAATGTCGCTGACGGCTTCGGCGCAGTCAGCCATAGACGCATATACCCTTTCGCGCTCCGACCTCAGAGGCACCGCGCGCTTCATGTCAATGGGTGGTGCGTTTACGGCCTTGGGAGGTGACATCTCCACCCTGACACAGAATCCCGGTGGACTCGGACTTTATCGCTCCAGCGAACTGAGCGCCACATTGGACCTGAACTTCCAGAGTGCGGAATCATCCACTCCCTCGGCTAATATCAAAAACTCCCAGACGAAGGTGGCCTGCAATGAATTTGGCTACGTGGGCTCGTTCTATACCGGCAACGAGACCATGCCTTATTTCAACATAGGCTTCTCATACGGCCGTGCCGCGTCGTTCGACCGCGCTTACAAAGCGTCGTTCGGACAGCTTCAGGGCTCCCTGTCAAATTACATCGCCGGCATGACATCATCTCAGCCCGGCGGTCCCTCAGGATTCCTGCCCGACGACCTTACGGATGCTTATGACGACTATAACCCTTATCTCAGTTCCAGTGCTCCCTGGCTCAGCATATTGGGATATAACGCCTATATGATTTCCCCCGTCAGCGAAGGAGCCGACTATAGCGGACTCTGGCAGAACGGTGCATCAGGCAGCGGAGCTGTGGATGTAGTGGAAAAGGGGTATATTGACGAATATAACATTGACCTCGGAGGCAACCTCTACAACACCGTCTACTGGGGCCTCGGCGTAGGCATCACCGACATTAATTATACCGCTTCGAAGTATTACGAGGAGGACCTCAACAATGCCGCCGTAGCCAAGGGGCCAGATGTAAACGGCACCACAACGGGTAACGGAGGTTTTGGCCTCGACAACTACAAGCATACGTGGGGTAACGGCTTTAACTTCAAGATAGGCCTCATCGTGAAGCCCGTCAATGAACTACGCATAGGTTTTGCCGTGCATACTCCCACCTACTACAACCTCAGCAGTCAGAGCTGGGCGGGTGTGGATTACGGCTACTCCACAGTAGGCTTGGGATACACCCAGACTAACCGCTCGTACTACGAAACCGTTGACTGGAAGCTCCGCACTCCCTGGCGCCTCATGGCCGGCGTGGCCGGTGTCATCGGCTCCAAAGGCATCGTTAGCGTCGACTACGAATACCGTCCCAATCAGGCTATCAACATGCGCGACTATAACGGCTACGAAATGACCGCCCTTAACGGCGACATCAAGAGCTACTATAAGGCCACCAACATACTGCGTCTCGGTTTGGAGTACCGCATTTCCCCCATGTTCAGCGCCCGCGCCGGTTATGCCTATGAGTCACAGCCTGTAACTACGGAGTTCAGCCACAGCGAACTGCCAGTCTACACTTCAGGCTATTACGACTACGGCACCGATCCCTCCTACACCGTTGACAAAACCCGTCAGTACTTCACCCTCGGTCTCGGAGTGAGAGGCAAGCGCTGCTACTTCGACGTAGCCTACGTAGGCATGCGCAACGAAAGCGAATTCCACGCCTACACCCCCAGCGCCTTCACGGCCGCCGCCCCCTCCGCCAAGCTGAAGAACTTTGACAACCACCTCGTCATGACCCTCGGCTTCCGCTTCTGATCGCCTACTCCATCCCCCATACGTGCCCACTCCGGCACGCCCATCTACGCACTACCCCGGGTATTGGCCACACAGCCATACCCGGGGTAGTGCTTTATGTGAAGTGAGGCATTTTATAGGGAGTAGAGTTGATGTTTTGTGAAAAATATGTAAATTTGCCATCGGAAGACACCGTCCCACGCCGACGGGATTATGCTATAGAGATAGTGCGAAGGCTTAGGGGGTGTCTATGTTTTATTAGATAAGGCGTTTACTCAGCGCTTTGTTCTTGACATCTTGAAATCTGGCAGTTTCATTTCCTGTCATCTGACAAAGCAACGGTAGATGCTCATGGGTAGGCTATTTATGCTTACACCATACCGTGTGTCATGCTCATGCGCGTGGCAGACGGTGTGATAGTGTAGCCATATGCTTATCGGCGTGGGGTCTGCAGTTGCTCGTCCTTGACAGGAAGGGTAGCCAGAACCTCAAGATGTGGGACGAGCAATGAAGTCAGTTTCCCACGTCTTTTGTTTTTAAAAACCTATATTGTTTCTTCGAGGGGAGGCAGAAGAACACACAAAACACATGAAACACTTATTTAAGTATGCCATTATGCTCTGTGCTATGGCAATGTGCGTACTGACCACTACCTCGTGCAGGGATGAGAAAGAAGAAAAAGAATCATCCGGCTTGAAAGGATGGTACACAGATCTAAGCTATGTAGCACGCCAATCAGATTTTGATAAGATTAATAGTGCTATCAATTCTCACGAAGTGCTGTCATCGTACCATTACGGCGGTAGCGACCATACCTATGTAGCCTCACGTGACCTGTTTATTGATAGGGACGGTAGGTTCTATGACTCTGATGCTTACTTTGGTCGCCTGCGTTTTTCTATACATGCTTGTATAGAGGTAATCAGGATTGTTGATGACCAGACGCTGATATCCTATATCGGATATCTTTACGAAACGGGAGCGAGTCGCGATGAGGCTATATATAGTTTATATGCCGGGCCAATATTCGGTAACATGACCTATTATGCCCCAGGCAGTTATTATACCTATGTTAAGGCCGATAACAAATTAATAGTCACAAACGGGGATATTTATACCATAACTTCCGAGGGACTCATCAAGGACGGCAGCTCAGTACGCTTGAGCAAATACGATCCATCCAAAGTGAATTAAATCCAGTCAGCTATCCTAATAAATATCCAACATGAAAAAGATATTTAAGTATGCAGTTATGGCTTGCGCCGTAGCGTTGGGCGCAATGACCTTTACCTCGTGTGGCAATGATCCTGAAACCGAACCCGAACCCACGCCGGTCAATCCTGACCCGATTAATCCCGATCCAGAACCGGATGTTCAAAAGACAAGGCTGAGTTCAATGACAATAAATACCTGGTCAGGTACAAGGCAAATAGAATTTACGTATGATTATAGCGACCGATTGAGTTCAATAACGGAATCTGGATATGACAGAATGACCGTAGATTTTGGTTGGGAACCTTTCTCCATTACCTACGCTGGATATCCGTATGGAGCTGGAATCCTCGTTCCCACCTTATCATCCCAGGGATATATGACCTCGGTTTATGATAAGGAGAATTCATGGTCAAAGACAACATATGAATATGATAAGTCAGGGCATCTGGTTAAGATAAAGGCTGAAGGCGAGATGGGTAATGCAGTCATTTCCCTGACATGGTCTGCCGGTCTACTTACTCTTGTTGAGAACAAGTGGGTTTTAGGCGAGAACTCACAGATTGATACTTATAAAATCACATACGGCAATATAGATAACACATCCGGTATATGGCCATATGGTTTTGTAAGATGTGGAGCCTTGAAAGCTGATAAGCAAGCTCTCTTTGAGGTACCCTGCCTATTCCAAACCGGCTTATTGGGTATAGCCCCATCAAAACTACCCATGAGAATTATGGAAAATGAGGATGAAAGTGAATATGTCAGGGTACGGCACGAATTATCATATACGCTGAATGATAAGGGCTACATGTATGAAGAAACGATGACAAGCGGATATATTATCAATGGCTCATACGAGGCTGAGGAACCTGATAAGATTCTCTACGATTACATGTAACTTTTTGAACTAACTGCTTTGCCCATAGGCATCTGTACTATGGGCAGAGAGTTAGGCCTAATAAACAATAAACCAATCTAAAA
>CAZNBC010000082.1:0-6555 GCA_964571125.1 uncultured Bacteroides sp. | reverse complement strand
GCTCGCAGATGTACACCGGCAGCGCCGATTGGGAAATGATAGCCCGCGTGAAGGAGAATCCCCGTCTGCGGATACCCATCATAGGCAACGGCGACATCACCACTCCGCAACTTGCCGCCGAGGCCTTCAGCCGCTACGGTGTGGACGGCATAATGGTGGGGCGCGCCAGCATAGGCGCACCGTGGATATTCCGCGACATAAAGACGTTCATGGCTACCGGTGAGGAACCCGACCCGATGGCCCTGTCGGAACGTTTCGCCATACTTCGCCGCCAGATACGCGAGAGCATCGGGCGCATTGACGAATACAGGGGCATACTTCACATACGCCGTCACCTTGCGGCCTCGCCCCTCTTCAAAGGTATTCCCCACTTCCGCGACACACGCATAGCCATGCTGCGCGCCGAGACCTACGCGGAACTCAACGACATACTCACACAAATCGAAACAGTCATCATACCCTCCATCTCCAAATGAGAAAGTCAGCCATAATACTCATCCTCAGCGTATTTGCCGCACTGACAGCCAATGCGCTTGACGTAAACCGCTACGAAGTGAAACTCAATGACTTCACTGAACTGAAAGTCAATGACGCTGTCAACGTAATCTACCGCTCCGTCCCCGACTCGGCCGGCATAGCGGTGTTCAACTGTCCTCCCGCATTGGCCTCTTCAATAATGTTTTCGCCTCAGGGCACCAAACTCAGTATTCAGCTGGCCACAAACAATGATGTGGCGCAGAAGAGTCTTCCCACAGTAACGGTGTACTCCAATTTCATCACCAAGGTGGAGAACAACGGCGATTCGACCGTGAGGGTTTTCAGCCCCAAGACAGGGCCGAAGTTCAAGGGCCGTCTCGTGGGCAACGGCCGCCTCATCATACGCGACCTTGACGCAAATGTGGTGGAAGGCTCAATCGACACTGGCAACGGCACCCTCGTACTGTCAGGACGTGCTCCCGAGGTAAAACTCAGCAACACCGGCGCGGGTCAGCTCTTAGCCGATGACCTCGAGGCCGAGACTATCAAGTGCTCGCTTTGGGGCACGGGAACCGTAGGCTGTCATGCCCGCAAACTTCTCACCGTCACCGGGGCGGGAACAGGCACGATTTACTATCTCGGCACGCCCGAAATCAAGAAGAAGATGGCGCTCAACATCAAGTGCATGCCTGCGAACTGACAAAAATGGTCTGTACTTTACTCTACCTTTAGACGCCACGAACTACTGCCCTGAGCGGACCACACTCCGAGACCACCTTCGATATTGGTAGGTAGCGATATGGAGCTGCTTATAAACTGATTGTTGCCGAAAGTCAGCATATTGTCGTAGGCTTTCCAGAATTCGTATACCTCCTCGGTCACACGGTTGAGGTGGACGGTAAACTCCGTACCCACCTCAAGCTGAGGTACATAGGTAAGGGAGTCAATGCGCAGTTTCGGCATAAACACCGGTATGCTCATACGCTCCCCCGGGTTAGTGGCCATAGAGGTTCCCATCAGTGTGGCATAAGGTCGTGAACGGCTGTGTCCATCAGAGATGGTGAGATAGTAGTAGGCCGGGCAGTCATCTGGCGCAGTGTAGTAGAGGACACCCGTGCGCAGTGTGTCATTGTCAGCAATGGGCTTCAGGACTATGCTGTCAATCGGGGTTGACGACGGCATGCGGCATGTAGCCCTGGCCTTAAGATCACGGTATTCGGCGGTGATGGTGTATGTACGGCCCGGTACACCCTTCATTTCATAGGTGTAGTAGCGATAGGGCGGAAACATCATGGAGTTAGCTCCGCCTGTAAGCACTACTTCGCGCTCTCCATCAGAGATTGTCACTTTGCCCCAGGTGATAAGTTTATCGCGGATACTACCCGACTGCTCCGGCACAATCGACTCTGTGAAAATCACCACGGGATAACCGTCGCTGTTAAGCCATCCCTCGATCACGGCCATCGGAGCTGATGGCTCATCGCCTATATCATCGCAACTCCACATCAGAGATGACAATACCGGCAAAGACACAAGCATAACCGCCGGATAAAAGAGGCGTAGTAACGGGTTTTTGAGATATTCGGGAGTCAAATGAATCATAAGGAATGACGGAATCGGAATAATCAGAAAACAAGGGTGTAGCTCAGCGACGGAATGAAACGGTAGAGCGAATAGATACGCTTTAGGCGGTAGGTACCCAGATCCAATTTGGCGATATAATACTGTAGGTCTACATTACGATGCCCCGTTGCATTGAGCAACGAGAAATTGACCATGTGACTTAACGGATGATTTTTCCCGATACGGGTTTTCCAGCTGTATGAGGCCGAGAGGTCAAGACGCTGATAGTCGGGGAAGAGGGCCGAATTATACGTGCCGTACTCCATGCCGATGCTTCCCCCGATAAGGTATATCTGCTTGACTGGAGTATAGGGCCGACCTGTGGCATAGGTATAGGTGGCACCGAAAATCCAGCGGTCATTAAGGCGGTAACTCACATCGGCTCCGATGATATGGCGTGTCTCGGTTATGGCGCGGAACCACTGCCCTGTCGCAGGGTCCTTGCGGCGCGCTATGCCGAAACTGTAGTTGAGCGAACCCGTCAGGGAGCCTGTTTCACGCCGCAAATCAATATTGAAACCGGTGTTGTAGCCATCGTAGGAGCGCAGATGGGTCGCGGCGTCGTATGATGAATCGATGATGTCAATGACATTGCCGAAGTACTCGGGCTGATGGAAGACGCGCTTGTAGTACACGGCCGTTTCGAGCTTCAACGCGGCTATCGGCAGAAGCCAACGCGATGACGCGCTGTAGTTCCACATCGTCTGACGTGGAGCGGCCTCGGTAGGTATCATCCAGAAGTTGGAGGCGAGTCCTATCTCCGACAGACCTACGAGATGAAGATACTGACAGTAGCGTCCGGCATGCAGGCGGAGCGTGTGGCGTCGTGTGACATACTCCAAAGTAAGCATGGGCGACAGATCGGTGGCATTATACCCCTCGGCGGTAGAAACGCCCGACAGTTTCAGCGCCGGTATGGCGGCGAATCTTTCTGCGATGGGCACCCTTATATCGGCGCCGGCCTTATAGTCGGTCATTGAGTGACGGTGGCGCGGGCTGCCTGTGGTGGTCCCCTCGATAGTATATGTGGCCCACTGCGGGTCTACGCTGTAAATATTTGCGTCAGCTCCCCAGCCCACTGTAAACCGTGAACGAGGCACTGTACCGTCAGCCGAGATGCCTCCCTGATGCAGTCCCGACGGTGCCTTGATGAGAAGCTGCGGCTGCTTGAGCGAGAGAGTGTTGGCAAATCCCGTATAGAAAGCGCGCACGTTGGCTGTCAATCGCTCGGAGGAGTGGTGCCATGTCGCTCCGGCCACATTGTTGTGCCAGTTCAGCAGGAGGTCCATGGCGTAGTTGCCATCCCCGAAGGTCAGGCGGTCGGTATTATGGAACAGGTCGACTGTCAGCGAATTAAGGCTGTCAAGCATAAGCTCGCCCGACAGATTGAAGTCCATGAAGTTGTAGCGGATGTTGCGGTCGGTCGTGGTGAGGAAGCGTCCGTATATCTGGTCTATGTATGACACTCGGGCCGAAGCCGTTACACCCCACTTGCGGGGAGCGCCGGCGCGTACCGTGGCGCTTGACGACAGTATGCCTACATTGACCGTACCCGTGAGGCGGTCTTTATCCGAGGCGGGTATGCCGTAGGGGTGCATGTCGATACGTCCGCCCAGTCGTGATGGGGCAGATGGCAGGCGGCATGTGCGCGAGAATACGGCATCGCTGAAGTGAGGAGTGTTGAAGGTGGAGAAAATTCCGCCGAAGCGATAGGGGAATATTACGGGTATGCCGTTGATACTGTGGAGTGTCTGCGACAAATCCGCGCCGTCAATCGTGAGTCCGGCCCCGTAATCGCCTATGGTGGTCACACCGGGCAGCACTTTAAGCGCGCTCATGATGTCAGCCTCGCCGAAAGCTCGCGAGCGGGTGGCTATCTGAGCGGACGACACGATTAGGTCGCCTGAGGCCGTGGAGCGTATGGCCGACGGCGAAGTGGACGTAACTGTCACTTCATTGAGCCGACGCACCAACGAGTCGACAGGAGTATCGACCGCAGAGGCTACACGCTCCTGCGCCTGCAGAGGCTGCGACGTGAAAAGCGACAGCCAAAACGCCGCCACAAAGACGGTCGCTTTGACTGTGATGCCTGAGTGAATTATTTGGCAATTTATCTCCAAAGGCGTTCGTAGTTGTCAAGCTGTGATTCCCAAAGGTCTTCTACGCTGCCGAAGCCCTTTTCGCCATATTCCTCAAAGGTGTAGGTTGACAGGTCGGCGGGGAAATAGAGAACAGGAACCATGTAGTATTCCCAGCCCTCGTAATACTCGCCATACCAATACTCGCTCCAATCATCAAGTTCAGACTGGAAACGGATCTCAGCCTGCACTGTGGGCGAATTGTTATAGCATACCTTGGCTGTAACATACTTACCGAGTGTCTGGCAAGCCTTCTTACAGGCTGACTCAGCCTCGGAGCGTGTCATGCTGCTCCAGTAGCTCCAGTCACCGTCCATAGCATCCAGCACATCACGGTTGAGAGTGCCGTTGCCACGGATCTGTACCTTACCCATGACATCTATGACAGATGTAGCGTTAGAGATATATGAGAGGATGATGTAGTCGTCTTCATCCTCTTCGTCAAGCGCATTTTTTATTTTGTCGTAGTTACACAGGTTGTTACCGTTGAGCTGTGATGTGGTGGTGATTAAAGCGTTGCCACCCACGATGAGGGTAGAGTTTTCGGTCACCTGTGAGTCTACGCCGCTACCCTTTGATGAAGCCTCGATGTTGGCTACCTTGGTGTACGCATCCCATGAAAGTTTATGAGCCTTAAAATCAATATTCGAATTGATAGTAGCAGTAAGCATCTGTTTGCCGCCTTTGGTAAGGTTGACCGTCACGGTGCGGGGGATGGAGAGCTTGTAGATGTTCTTGTACTCATACTCTTCCCAGTTGCCGGTAGAGTAATTGTAGTCCCAGTCGTAATCCTCTACTTCGATATCCTTATCGGTAGTACCTCCGGAAGCCTCGGCGCGGAGCACACAATCCTCACCGTTAAGTGTGAACTCAAAGACTATGTCTTTTGAAGCGCTCTTCTTAATCCACGAGTCACGGCCGGGGATATACACGCCGGCGAAGCGGTCGAAATTGATATTGTAGGTATAGACCATAGAAGCCGCGTTCAGACGTGCGGGATTGGCCGAACGAAGTCCATTAAGAAGATTGCGGAAGAATACCGAGGGAGAATATGAGGGGTCGTCGTCATCAAGGACATCGAATTCGTCAGGGAAATCAAGGTCACCGTAAGTATCTACGAACTGGTAAGCAAAGTGCACGGACTCTGAGTGGTCAGCGGTGCGGAAAGTCTTCATGAAATCATTGGCAGTGTTGCTCAGATATTCCTTACTCTCGGTGGGAGTGTAAACCTTCATTTCCTCACCACTTGGAGTCGGGGGAGTAACCACGCCGGGATCGGGGCCGGGATTGGGATCGGGATCATCGCCGCCACATGAGAAGAGGGCGAGAGATGCGCAGCAAAGTGCTGAAGCAAAGAGTTTGTAGAAACGCATGTTGTGTTGAATGTGAATGTTATGGTTTAATTATCTGATTTTCAATCGGTGTGTTGATTCGGTTTATCTCCGTCTCGGTGTGTTAATTGTTTGTATGCAACAAAGGTAAGTAAATCCGTGTGAATACGCAAGGTTTTTAACTTTCACCTGAAACGCAAGGTGATTCGGGGCCGGCGGAGTGATTGGAATAATTGGAGGGAAAAGAGGTGAAAATGGTGCGGAACTGACGAGCGAGTTGGGGCATAGAGTTTTTTTGGTTAATTTTGCATACACAATAGGCCTGAACAGACTTACATCTCCGGATATGTTAATAACCGATTCACTGACAACCTTTGGCAAATACTGTCTCTTTTTGCAAAAGGTGTTTTCCATTCCCGAAAAATGGAAGGTTTTCCTGCAGCGCACCCTCTCTGAGATAACCAAGCTGGGCGTTGACTCCATACCTCTGGTAATCGTGATTTCGCTCTTTATCGGTGCGGTAATCACCATCCAGATGCAAATCAACATCACCTCGCCGCTCATCCCGTCGTATTCCACGGGCCTGGCTACGCGCGACATAGTGCTGCTGGAGTTCTCCAATTCTATCCTGTGCCTGATACTCGCGGGTAAGGTAGGGTCGAACATCGCTTCCGAGATAGGCACAATGAGAGTCACCGAGCAGATTGACGCTCTTGAAATCATGGGGGTCAATTCGAGCTGCTATCTCGTGCTGCCCAAGATTGTGGCATTCCTGATTTTCATGCCAGTACTGGTGGTTTTCTGTATCGCCACCTCGTTTATCGGAGGCTTTATCGTGGCGGCTTTCACTGACATAATACCCGTGTCGCGCTACGTGTACGGTCTGCAGAGTTTCTTCCTGGAGTGGTACGTATGGTACGGCCTCATCAAGTCGCTCTTCTTCTCGTTCATCATCTCCAGCGTATCGTCGTTCTACGGCTACTATG
>CAZNBC010000081.1:0-6581 GCA_964571125.1 uncultured Bacteroides sp. | reverse complement strand
ATGATGGCTTCGGCATGTTCGGCACACTTATCCCATGCTGCCACGCCGGTATAGGTCTTGGCATTGAGATAGTAGCGCACGAGCATTGGTTCGGCGACATCAAGACCGACATAGCCGTAGGGAGGACGGTTGTTGGGGTCGTTAGCCTTGTACCATGCTACGATTTCCTCAAGCATGGCTACTTCACGTTCGTAAATATCTTTCTGACCGAGCTGAGGAGCAAGACTGCCAGTAGGCACATATTCATCAGCATAAGGCACATTGCCAAAGTTGTCCATCAGATAGAAGTTAGCGGCTGAGCGAAGTATCTTAGCCTGACGTACAAACTCTTGCGCCAAGGGCATATCCTCCTCTGAAAGGCCAAAAAGACCTTTATTCACCGTCTGAATGAAGTCATTACAAAATGCCACATTACATGTTAGACGTGAATACATACCGAGTATACAAGACGCATTGGAAGCTACCTGACCGTAACGGAAGTTACCCCAGTCTGCACTGGTGGGAAGCCATGCCAACTCATCCGATGCAAAACAACCAAGCTGAATGGCACAGCGGGAGAATGATGACATACCTCCGTCAAAGCCATCTACAACTGCATTTTCACCATCAGTGGTCAGATTAGCTCCTACCGATGAGAAATTCAGATAGACATTGCCGAGAATATTCTCCATATATCCTACAGGATCATTCGGAAACTCACCCGCAGTAATCTCTTTGGGATCTGAGGGAATCAAATCAAGGTCACCCGTACATGACGAGGTGCACCATGCTGTGGCTATCACGGCAGAAGCCACAAATATCTTGGATATTGATTTCATGTTCGTAATTTGATGAAGTGGGTTAGAAAGTTGCCACCAGACCTAAGGTGAAGGTTACAGGACGGGGATAAACGTTGTTGTCAATACCATTAAACACCTCGGGGTCAATACCCTTGTACTTGGTGATTACGAAGGGATTCTGACAGGCACCGAAGAGGCGGAGGTTAAGACGGTCCTTGAGCAGATCCTTGAAGGTGTAACCTACGGTGATGTTGTCGCAGCGTACGAACGATGCGTTCTGTACCCAGTAGTCACTCAAAACCAGAAGAGACTGGTCGGTATCGGGGCTGAATAGGTAGGTGTCGGCCATGAGGTTGTTGAGACCGTAAGCATCTACACGTGACAGTTGAGTACGCTCACGCATGGGATTGTTGTAAACCCAGTTGCCAAAGTTGGCACGGAGACTGATACCGAAGTCCCAGTTGCGGTAGTTGAAGTTGTTGTTCCAGCTGAGGGTGAAGGTGGGTTCGGGTGAGTGGAACTTGATGAGGTCGTTTGAGTCAATCTTACCGTCACCGTTCTGGTCAACATACTGACCTTCGATGGGGTCGCCGTTTGAGTCATATACCTGCTGATATACACGATAGGTAAAGGCGGGTTCGCCTACCATGTGCCACTGCAGGGCGTTACCGCCTGATGCACCGGGATAATCGCGTGCCTTCACGAGTGAAGTTTCGGCATCGCCGGTAAGCGCGGTAATCTTGTTCTTGTTGTAAGCAATATTGAAACCAGTGCTCCATGTGAAGTCACGGGTAACTACGGGACGTGCACCTACGGTAAGCTCGAAACCGGTATTGCGGAGTGTACCTATATTACGGCTTACATAGTTTTGAGTGTTCATCTCAGCTACGGGAGTGCGGGCAAGGAGGTCCTTGGTGTCGCGGAGATACCAGTCAATGTTTGCAGTAATGCGGTTATTGAGGAATGCGAAGTCCATACCGACGTTCCACGTAGTGGTTGTTTCCCACTTAATCTTTTCGTCATATGCCTTGGGAGCAAGAGGAGTTATCCAAGTGCCGGGCTGATTATATGAGGGATACAATGCATTTCCGGAATTGGAAAGAATGTAGATGGGCATATAAGGGAAGTAGGCATTGATGTCCTGCTGACCGGTCTGACCCCAGCCGAGACGGAGCTTCCACTCATTCATTACGTTCTGATCCTCGAATACGGGGAGATTGCTGATCTTCCAGCCAAGGGCGAGTGAGGGGAAGAGACCCCAGCGGTTATCCTTGCTGAAACGTGATGATGCATCGTCACGGAGAGTGAAGGTCAGGAGGTAGGTGTCGTCGAAGATGTAGTTGAAACGTCCGAAAAATGAAAGGAGCTGAAGTTTATTGCCCCAACGTGAAGTTGAGTTAACAACTGTGGTACCGATAAGGTCGTTGCCGGTATAATTGAGGTCATACTGACCGTTGCCAACATATGTAGAGTTGAGAGTTGGCGAATTAACCAAGGACTCTTCGTTACCGAAGTAGCTGAAACGCTGCCATGAGTAACCTGCCATAACGTCAAAGTTAGAGCGGATTGACTCTACTTCCTTACGATAGTTGATGTAGAAGTCAAGAAGAGTATTGCGCTGCAGCTCATATTTCTTATAGAGAGTACCGGAACCGAGTGCACCTGTGAGGTCAAGATTATTGTTGCGCCAGCTCATGATTGAGTTGGGAGCTACAGTGGTCTTCCAGTCGTTCTTGCTCACCTGATAACCGAGGTTGAGGTTGAAGTGAAGGTCGCGGAAGAAGGGGAAGCAGTAGTCAATCTGGATATTACCGGTTGATGAGTAAGCCTTACCGTTCTTGTTCTGCTCCTCAAGCAACTGTACGGGGTTTTGGGTAGCGCTGAGCTGGGGATTACCATCGCTGAGTATCACGTTGGTGTAGCCATTGTACATCTGCATACCGGTATTGCCGATAGTAGTAATGTCAAGGGGAGCAGCACCGGCGAGGACACCGCGCACGGGGAGAGTGGGGTTGAAAGCAACTGCACCACCAATAGCACCGTCATCGGCCTCACGTGAATCCACGTATGCACCGTTTACATTGACATTTACCGAAAGGGTGTTGTCAAAGAATTTGGGGCTGAGGTTGATACCTACGGTCGTGCGCTGCATGCCCGAGGTCTTGAGGATACCCTGGTTGTTGGTGTAGGCCACGCTGACACGGTAGGGAAGCACACCTACGGTACCGCCGATGCTCAGGTTGTAGTCCTGGCTGAATGAGGTGCGGAGCACTTCCTTCTGCCAGTCGGTATTGGCAGTGCCGAGCTGAGCGAGGGTAGTGGCACTGTTGGCGAAGTACTTGTTGATAGTTTCGGTATACTGTATGCCATCCATCATGTCAAGGGTCTTGCGGGCGGTGTTCACGTGCCAGTTGGCGGCGAAGCTTACCTGAGGAGCACCCTTGGTACCTTTCTTGGTGGTGATGATGATGACACCGTTAGATGCACGGCTACCGTAGATGGCGGTAGCGGAAGCATCCTTAAGGATGGTCATTGATTCGATATTGTTGGGGTTGACCATCGAAAGAGCGTTTGTGCCGCCGGCGCTTGACTGGTTGGTCTGGGGTACACCGTCGATAACGATCAGAGGGTCATTGGAGGCTGAAAGTGAGGAACCGCCACGGATACGGATTGTAGCGTTACCTGTAGGGTTACCACCGTCCATGGTCACTACCACACCGGGGCTTGCACCCACGAGGAGATCCTGGGTAGACACGGCAAGGCCGGCTTCGATATCATCGGGCTTGATTACGGCCACTGAACCGGTGGCGTCGCTTTTCTTCACGACACCGTAACCTACGGCTACTACCTCACCGAGCATAAGTGAGTTTTCGCTGAGCACCACATCGATGTGATGGCGGCCTTCAACCTTGATGGTCTGGGGCTGCATACCTACATAGGTGAAAGTCAGGCTGGCGTTGGCAGCCACGTCAATGCGATAGGCACCGTCAAGGTCGGTAGCTGTGCCGACGGTAGGATTGTCAGCCAACACTACACTGGCACCGATCAGAGGTTCACCGTCAGAGTCGGTGACAGTACCTGACACGGTGATCTTCTGCGCCAGAGCCGGTAAGGACACGGCAAGCACCATAACAAGTGCCAGCAACGCCTTGCGACTCATCTTAAAACAAAAGTTGTTCATGCAAGAGTTGATTTTAAATTAGTTATGTTATAATCTCTATATACTTGGTTTGATTTAGCAAGCAGCTATAAGCATTCCGGATCTTTCCGTGTAGTTTTCGGTAAGTTCCATGGCATCACCTGTAATCTATTTTACGCATCTTTTGCGCAAATTAACAAATAAAATTGCTTCACCTCCAAATAGAATGCCACCAAAATTACATCACCCCCCCTATTTTAATAATTATTAACGTTTGCCGATACTTAAAATCCCTTACTGAATTTCTTAGCAACGTTACGGGATTTTATTAGTAATTTTGCCGCATGAGATTACGTAATACGACACACCTTATAATATGGCTCATAGGAATCATAGGGCTTGCCGGATGCTCGAAGCGAACTGCCGATAACGGAGAGAAGCCCACCGTGACCGTGAGTCTCGCGCCACATGCAAGCCTCGTGAGCGACATAGCGGGCGACCGCATGAGGGTGGTGACCCTGATGCCCAAGGGTGGCGACCCCGAGACATACGACCCTACGGTGAGCGACATACGCCGCCTCACCTCCTCAACGCTGTATCTCATGGCGGGCAACATCGCGTTTGAGCACCGCGTGGCCTCGCAACTGCCGGCGAGTGTCAAAGTCACAGACCTCTCTGACGGCATAGAATTGCTTTACGGCACCCACAATCACAGCCACGACCATGATAATGCCCACCATGATATAGACCACAGCGATATAGACCATAACCCGGACCCGCACACATGGAGTTCACTGCGCAATGGCAAAATAATCGTGTCCAATATAGTAAAGGCGCTTTCGTCAGCCGACCCCGAGGGTGCTGAATACTACTCCACACGCGGCGCACGCCTCACGGAGCGCATCGACTCGCTTGACAGCGTGTACTCCGCCGCACTCGCCCCCCTTAAGGGACGCACTTTCCTCATCTGGCATCCCTCGCTGAGCTATCTCGCCAGCGATTACGGCCTGCATCAACAGTCACTCGCACAGGAGCACAAAGAGCACTCCGTGAAGTCGCTCAAAGCGCTTCTTGACTCCGCGGCGGCGTCATCGCCAACGGTACTGCTGCTTCAGCCCGAGTCGGACACCCCCGTGGCACGCTCCACAGCCTCATCCATGAGTGTACCGGTAGAGGTCATCAATCCCCTCAACCCCGATTGGCTGCAGGAGATGACGCATACGCTCGAGGCCCTCAGCTCCCCTCGCCAATAGCCGTAACAGCCATCTTAGCCAACTTCCAATCACCCCAATTACTCCAATTCTTCCAATCCCCCACCCGTGGACACCCTGATATCCCTTGACGACGTAACCATGCGCTTCGACAGGCGCACCGTGCTTGACCACATAAGCCTTGACATAAACCGCGGCGACTTCATGGCCATCACCGGCCCTAACGGCGGCGGCAAGACCACGCTGCTGCGCATAATCCTGCGTCTGCTCAGGCCCACATCGGGACGGGTGACCTACAATCAGGACGTGACCATAGGCTATCTGCCGCAGAAAAACCATATCGACTCGAAATTTCCCATCACCGTGAGAGAGGTGATTGCGTCGGGCCTCATCAACTCGCCGCTGCGCGAGGAGAGCGCGTCAAGGGTGGAAGAGATGCTGAAACTCACGGAATTGACGGACAAGGCCGACGACTCACTCGGACGCCTATCGGGCGGACAGATGCAGCGCGCGCTGCTTGGCCGCGCCCTCATCGCCTCCCCTTCACTGCTGGTGCTTGACGAGCCGCTGAGCTACGTAGACAAGCATTTTGAGCACCATATCTATGATATAATCAGTCAGCTGGCCCCCACGACCACCATCGTACTGGTGTCGCACGAGATGTCGACCATAGCGTCACTGGCCAACCGCCATATCATAGTGGACCGTACGCTCCATTCATGCCATTCCCACACTCACTTCGTGCACTATTCCTGCGAAGAATGAGGCGGACGCTGCGAGCCACAGTATAGCCACACCATCAATCCCGCCACATAGGCCCCTATCACGGCCCCGAGACCGTCGGCAAATCCGTCGGCCCACTCTGACGAACGGCCGGCGTCCATACTTTCCTGAAGCCACTCTATGCCAAGTCCGACAAGGAGCGAGAGGAGCGCGCACACCGTCACGGCCACACTGCGGGGCATAGCCCAGTCACCCTTACGGCGGCTCCAGTCAAGACACAGCGCACCGGCAAGGCCACCGAACATGAGGAAATGGACCACCTTGTCAGCCCCCTCGAAGAGGACTATCTCCGTCTCACCCAAAGGGCGTGAAGCAAGCGTCAGATAGCATATCACGGCTAAGATGACTACCGAAGGGACCCACCGGGGCAGACGGCGGTAAAAGTTCATGAAAATTGGTAACGGTTTCATGACTCAAAATTACACATTTTTCCGTAATTTTGTGGCTTAATAATGTGGCCCGAGGCCACTTCCAACCATACCACCATTCAAGAGACTCTGCATCATGGCAACAACCCTTGTGACTACTGACTACAAGTTTCCCGGGCAGACGGCAGTCTACCACGGCAAAGTACGTGACGTATACACCATCGGCGACGACACGCTGGTGATGATAGCCACCGACCGCATCTCGGCCTTCGACGTGATACTGCCCAAAGGCATCCCCTAC
>CAZNBC010000080.1:0-6595 GCA_964571125.1 uncultured Bacteroides sp. | reverse complement strand
AACATCGCTTCATACGCTGTTCAGCCCGGTGACGTAGTAGGTGTACGTGAGAAGTCCAAGTCACTTGAGGTTATCGCCGACGCTCTCGCCGGATTTAACCACAGCAAATATCCCTGGATTGAATGGGATGAGAGCCTCAAGGCCGGCAAGTTCCTCCATGTTCCTGCCCGCGAGGACATCCCCGAAAACATCAAAGAGCAGCTTATAGTCGAGCTCTATTCTAAATAATCCTTAAAAAAGATCCATATGGCTATATTAGCATTTCAAAAGCCCGAGAAGGTACTGATGTTGGAAGCCGACAACTTCTTCGGCAAGTTTGAGTTCAAGCCATTGGAGCCCGGCTATGGCATCACTATAGGCAATGCCCTTCGTCGCATACTTCTGTCATCGCTCGAAGGCTTTGCCATAGCCACCATCCGTATCGATGGTGTGAGACATGAATTTGATACCATTCCGGGTGTCAAGGAAGATGTTACCAACATCATCCTGAATCTTAAGAAGGTCGATCTCAAGCAGGTCGTAGAAGACACCGAAAGTGAAAAGGCTCTGATTAACGTATCAGGCAAAGAAATTTTCACCGCCGGAGATATAGGTAAAGTTCTCACCGGGTTTGAGGTGCTCAACCCCGACCTCGTGATATGTCACCTTGATCCCGAAGCGAGCTTCTCTATCGAACTCACAATCAACAAGGGACGCGGATGGGTGCCTGCGGAAGAAAACCGCAACCCCAATGACGACATCAACGTGTTGGCCATTGACTCCATCTACACTCCCATCAAGAATGTGATGTACAAGGTAGAGAACTACCGTGTGGATCAGAAGACCGACTATGATAAGCTGACCCTTGAGATCACTACCAATGGTTCAATCCTTCCGAAGGACGCTCTCAAGGAAGCAGCCAAGATTCTTATCTACCACTTCATGCTCTTCTCCGATGAGAAGATTACCCTCGAGACCCCCGAAAGCGAGGAAAACGAGGAATTCGATGAAGAGGTACTCCACATGCGTCAGCTTCTCAAGTCGAAGCTTGTGGATCTGGATCTGTCAGTACGTGCCCTCAACTGCCTCAAGAGCGCTGAAGTGGAGACACTTGGCGAACTTGTACAGTTCAACAAGACTGACCTGCTTAAGTTCCGCAACTTCGGTAAGAAGTCTCTTACCGAGCTTGATGAACTCCTTGCCAACCTTAACCTGTCGTTCGGCATGGATATTTCAAAGTATAAATTAGATAAAGAGTAATAAACGATGAGACACAATAAATCATTCAACCATCTCAGTCGTAAAAAGGCTCACCGCGATGCTCTTCTTGCAAACATGACCATCGCCCTGATCATGCGCAAGCGCATTTTCACCACTCTTGCCAAGGCCAAGGCCCTGAGAATGTATGCTGAGCCCCTGATCAACCGTGCCAAGGACGACACTATGTCAAACCGTCGTCTCGTGTTCAGCTACCTCCAGAACAAGGAAGCTGTCACCGAGCTTTTCCGCGAAGTTTCGCAGAAGATTGCCGAGCGTAACGGTGGCTACACCCGTATCCTCAAGACCGGCAACCGTCTTGGTGACAATGCCAAGATGTGCTTCATTGAGCTTGTTGACTACAACGAAAACATGCTTAAGGAGAAGGGCGCCAAGAAGGAAGGTCGCACACGTCGCAGCCGTCGTAAGTCAGCTCCCGCTGCTGAGGCTCCTGCAACTCCCGCACCTGAGCTTGAACTTCCCGCAGCCGACACAACTTCAGCTGAATAATCACAGTCTGTTATTCCTGCGTGGCGCTTAGCCATGTGAGGATTACATACAAACAAAACCTGACCATCTTCCCCATAAGGGGAGGGTGGTCAGGCTTTTTTGTAGGTACTGGTATTTAATAACCTGAATGGCTACGGTTAAAGCGCTCGGGAAGGATAGGAATAATTGAAGGATAGGAGTAATCGGAGTAATTAGAGGAATTGGAATGATTGGAGAGATTGGAACTCAGAAATATGGCAGATTGGAGGGGGGGGGAGGTGAGAAGAGGAGAGATTAGATTAGATGAGAGAAAGGGATAGGATAGGAAGGGACGATTGGGTGGGGAGATTTGGATAAAGTTGTGTGAGAGGAGGGGTGCTGAGGGTTTGGGGTAAAAGAAAGGCCTTGAGGCGCGGATGAGCCTCAAGGCCTGGAAGATTCAAGTGGTTGATTTACCTGAGATTCAATGTGATGAATTTACATTGATTCGGTAAGGATTATTTCACGAGGGTTTTGAAGGTCTCTGTACCCTTGCGAACTACGTAGATGCCAGGGGTAAGGTTGTTGGCTGAAACCTTCATGCCCTGGAGGTTGAAGTATTCTGCTTCGGCATTTTCGGTATTGATTGAGTCGATAGCTGAAGTTGTACCTTCTATAATGGAAAGAGTAAGTTCGTAAGCCTGACCGTTTACCAGTGAGCAAACACCATCGGCAAAGATTTCCTTTGTCCAATTCCAGTTACCTTCATCCCATCTGGGATTAAAGCCATTGTTCGGATCGAGGGGCTCCATCATGGTAATAAGCAGGGAGAATGTATCGCCTACATTGAGTCCTTCGGGAAGGGCAATTACGTCTTGTTCACCGGCTTCGGTAACAACGAGTGCTCCACCGGAAGCATTAGCCTTCACACCAAGGTTGATAACGCCATTTGTTTCACCTTCGTCGGTATAGTCACCATTGTTGTTCCAGTCAACGAAGATAGCATTCTGCGACCACTTGGAACTGAAGGTGGCACCATTGACAGACTTGAGAACCATGGTGAAGTTCTCTGCATCGGCGGGCACTTCGATAACCTTGTCCGTGAAGTCAATATATGCACCCTCATTCTGCCAGCTCTTTTCTACGGGAGCTACATAATAAGGCTCGTCAAGGGGATTTGCTACAGCGTAAAGCTCGGTAGTCTCGCCGTTGACAATGTAAGAAATGTTGTTGTAGTAGCGCTTTGAGCCATCGGAAGAGTAGCGGCGGAATGAGAGGCCGGGCTGTTCGGGTTCAACAGTGGTGAAGTCAGCTGTCATAACGCCGATGAATCCTAAATCAATGTCAAGGTGGAATACGAGGTCAGTATCATCATAAGTTCCGGTAAGATTGACATTGTTAGCTGTAACCATACCATTCAAGAGGGGGTAGTCCGAAACTTCGCATTTAAGCGAATTGCCGTCACGGGTGATGTAATAGATGTCAACGTCGCCCAATCCGATTGGTTCGCTTTCTGAAACACCATAGTTTTCAAGGAGGATACCGTAAGTGCCATCGGAATACTCGGTAAGTGTAATCTTACTGTCGGGAGTCTCGGTTGTCTTGGTGCAGTCAAATACAGTGAGAAGACCGTAAATGTCCTGAACGTTTACCACAGTAGGTTCGGGCTTCACGAGGGGTTCGCCGATACGTACGGTAAGCTCGTAAGCCTGACCGTTGATGAGTGAGCAAACGCCGTCAGCAAACATTTCCTTTGTCCAGTCCCAGTCTTTTCCCCAAAAATCCTGAGTGCCATTAACACCTAAAGGCTCATTCATAAGTATGAGCAGAGAGTAGGTTGAACCGGGTTGAAGTCCTGCAGGAATAGTAATTGTGTCAAGGGCACCGGCTGCCGATATAACAGCATTGTTAGGCTTGTCCTTAATGTTGAGCACACCATTGGTCTCTCCCTCGTCAATGTAAGAGCCATTTCCGTTCCAGTCAACGAAAACAGCATCCTGCGACCATTTTGATCTTGTATTGGCGTTATCAGGGTCGGACCAAAGTCTGATAATGAAGTTTTCAGCATCAGCGGGCACTTCGATAATCTTGTCAGTGAGGTCAATATAAGCGCCCTCAGTCTGCCATACATTTTTCTGAGGAGCTACATAGTAGGACTCAGCCATAGGATTATCCGTGTGATACAATTCCTTTGTTTCTCCATTGACAGTATAAGAAATACTGTTGTAGTAACGTTTTGAAGCGTCGGTGTACTTGCGGCGGAAAGTCAGTGACTGGGTTGCACCATTGTCGTCGGAAGCGACATAAGCAGGATTGCCATTCTGCAATCCGGAGGTAGCGGGGGCGGCTATCACATCCTGAGTCAAAGCCAAGGAAGCGACGCTAACCAACGCTAACATAGAGGGTAAAAATTTTTTCATGAATGAGATTGGTTGTTGGTTTATATTATCTATGCAAAGATATAAAAAGTGAATGTCTTGGAGAATAATTTTTCCAATAAAAATCAGACATTTCGCAACAGACACCATATCTGCGTTAATAAAGGTGCAAACCGGTCTCTTGACGTGGCTGTCGGTAGCGATTTCAGAAAAAATGTGGTAACTTTGTCGCATCTATGAAGATGCAGGAAAAAATATTTCGATATATATTGGTGTCATTCGCGCTTTTTGTCGCTGTGACTCCTTTGTGGGCCAAGAAGCCGGTGATAGCACCGTCTTATGCGTGGACCATGATTCCCCCCTTGGGACTCCATCAGGAGGCCACCATCGATACGACCCTGTATAACTATTATCAGCAGGCAGTACCCTCAGAGCGTTCCTTAGCATGGGCCTGTACGGGCAACTACGGAGCCGAGGGTATCAACATGATATATTTCGACCGCCAGCCGCAGAGCGCATTCTTCTTCCGCGATGCCATCTCTACGTGGCTGCAACCTCAGGGCAACCATAAATTTTACAATACGCGCGTTCCAATGACCCTGCTGAGTTACAATACCGGCGGAGGGAGTATGGACGGTCAGGACCGTCTTAACGCGGTCTTTTCGGGCAATGCCAACGCCAAGTTTCAGGTTGGGGCAATGCTTGACTATATCTATTCCAAGGGCTCGTATGACAATCAGGCCGTTAAAAACCTTGAATGGGGACTTAGCTCGTCGTATATTGGCGACCGCTATGAAATGCAGGCTTTCTTCAACCATTTCAATAGCCTCAACAAGGAAAACGGTGGCATAACCGACGACCTCTATATCACCGACCCGGCTCTGCTTCAGGGAGGTACGCCTACAATCAGTCCCAAGAATATACCTACACGGCTCAGCGCAGCCCATTCGAGGGTGAGGGGAACGGAACTGTTTATCAACAACCGCTATAAAGTGGGGTACTGGCATGAGGAGTATCCCACCGATTCAGCCCGTGAGGCCGGCGATACACTCATCCGGCGGACATATATTCCGGTCAGCAGCTTTATATGGACGCTCAACTATGTCAAGGGTGTGCACAAATTCCACAATACCGACGTGGCCGAGGCCGAAGATTTCTGGACGGATTTCTACCTCAGCCGCACCGGCACACATGACCAGACCTCCTATTGGTCGCTGCGCAACACCTTTGGCGTGTCGCTCCTTGAGGGATTCAACAAATATGCCAAATTCGGACTTGCCGGCTACCTCATTCACGAGGTGCGACGCTATAACCAGACGGTCGACAGCATACCGTTATACGGTGAAGACCGTCCTGCGCTGCTGACCCCATATCCGCTATCTTCAAAGATAGACCCTCACGCCACTCAGAATCTTCTCTGGGTGGGTGGACAGCTCACGAAACAAACGGGCAGCATACTTCGTTATGAGGCGACGGCGCGTTTCGGACTTATCGGTGCGGCGGCGGGCGACATACATGCCGAGGGCACCGTATCCACCCGGTTTCCTCTGTGGGGCGACTCTCTCATAGTGCGTGGCAATGCATTGTTTGCCAATGAGATGCCACCCTATCTGATGAACAACTATGTGTCAAACCACTTTATATGGCACAATGACTTCGGCAAGACACGCCGACTGCGCATTGGCGGCGACATCAAGGTGGGTCGCTTCGGCACCCGGCTCTCGGCCGGGGTGGAGAATGTGCAGAATCTTATTTACTTCGGAAGTGACTGTATGCCTACTCAGGCTTCGGGTAGCGTACAAGTACTCAATGTCGGGCTTCAGCAGGACTTCCGGGTAGGTATACTCAACTGGCGCAACAAAATCAATTATCAGACTTCAAGTGACGAGAATGTGCTCTCGTTGCCGAAGCTGTCGCTGTACTCCAACCTCTACATCCTCTTCAAGGTGGCACGCGTACTTCACGTGCAGCTCGGTGTAGACTGCGACTACTATACCCGCTACTATGCCCCGGGTTATCAGCCGGCCACCATGAGTTTCTACAATCAGCGCTCCATCATGGTGGGAAACTACCCCTTCATGAATGCCTATATCAACATGAAGCTCTCCAAGGCACGCTTCTATGTGATGATGACTCATGTCAATCAGGGCCTGTTCGGCGACAATTACTTCTCACTCCCCCACTATCCGCTCAATCCGCGCAGATTTCAGTTAGGAGTGTCGGTTGACTTCGCCAACTGATTGCTGACGATACTTTCCGGTCATGAAGACACAGTTTAAGCATAAGTCCGCACGTCATGCCGGAGTGCTCTGCCTCCTGCTTGCCGGTGCAGTAGGTCTGATGGCCCTACTCAAGGTCTGTTCCTCGCCTCATCCATTTTCGGCGGTTGTTCCCGTACCGTCGGGGGGTGACACCATAGACGTGGGCATACAGTATGCTCCGCTGATGCTCTACAACTACGACGACACGCTCGGAGGGTTTTCCTACGACCTCATTCGTGCCATGTGTGAGGC
>CAZNBC010000079.1:0-6613 GCA_964571125.1 uncultured Bacteroides sp. | reverse complement strand
TCCGTTCGCTGATACGTCAGTCGGTGTTTGCGGGGTATCTCAGGAGGGATATTCAGCTTTTCGGTTCTATCACGATAACCGACGAGGGGCGCTCTGCTTTTGATGCCAAAAGGAAATTCAATATCGTCGAGGATATCGATTATGCCGCCATCGACTATGACAGCAGCCCGGCGCAGACGGGCTGCGGTGCCACCGACCCGGTACTCTTCGCCATGCTCATGAATCTGCGCAAATCCGTGGCGCGCCGTCACGACCTGCCCCCGTACGTGATATTCCAGGAGCCGTCCATCGAAGCTATGGCAACATATTACCCTGTCACCAAGGCTGACCTGCTCAACATCCAGGGAGTGGGCGCCGGCAAGGCTGCCCGTTATGGAGACGAGTTCCTCAAACTCATCGGCGACTACGTGGTCGAGAACGAGATCTTACGACCCGAGGATATACGCGTCAAGCTCGTGGGCAAGACCAACAATATACGTATAGCGATCATACAGTCGATCGACCGCAAGCTCAGTCTCGATGTCATCGCCGACAGCAAGCGCCTGGAACTCGATGAACTCATCACCGAGTTGGAGCATATCGTGGCAAACGGCACGAAGATCGACATCACCTATCATCTGCGCGAGGAACTCGACGACGACCAGATCGAGGACATGATGGACTACTTCCGCGAGAGCGAAGAGGACGACATCGAGGAGGCCTTCCGCGAATTAGGCTCCGACTACACCGACGACCAGATCCGCCTCGCCCGCATCAAATTCATCTCCGAGATGGGCAACTAACCCCCATCATTTCATTATACGCTAAGCGTCATGATTGACAATAAGGTTGATATCTCCGAAAATGATATTTTAGCTACTTCGCCTGAAGTGCTGGCGACCTTGCTTAAAGACCATACTACTCAGGGTAATATCTTTTGGGCAACCGATAACTATGCAGAGCGTGGCGAAGGGTATCAATACTCAGACCCGATTACCATTGAGGCTATCACCGGTGTCAATGGTACGGTTATTGTACCCCGTGCGTTAAAATCTCGTGAACGCCAGCAGCAACGCAGCCGCGAAATGGCGGAAGTATTCACTCCATCATGGATATGTAACAAGCAAAATAACCTCGTTGATAACGCATGGTTCGGTCGCGAGAATGTTTTCAACACGGAGGTTGATACTCCTGACGGTGCGCATACTTGGATACCGACTGAGGGAAAGATTGAGTTTCCTCGGGGAAAGACATGGCGTGACTATGTAACTGAAAATCGCCTTGAAATAACATGTGGCGAAGCACCCTATCTTGTCAGCCGTTATGACACTGTCACCGGGTTACCTCTTCCTATCGAAATGCGTGTCGGTCTGTTCGACCGCAAACTGCGCGTAGTCTCGGAGAATACTGAAAAGTCCGGCGAGTGGCTTGCTGCTGCAAAGGTAGCCCTTCGTTCTGTTTATGGTTACGAGTGGCAGGGGGATAACCTTATTCTCGCCCGAGAAAATATACTTTACACCGTCCTTGATTACTATGAAGCCAAATTCGGGCGAAAGTTACCAAAGCAATCCCTTCCCGACCTTGCGTATATTATTTCATGGAATATTTGGCAGATGGATGGTCTTAAAGGGGTTATACCAAATTCGTGCGGCGAACAACTAACGGTCGTTAAAGATTTGTTCTGGAAGACAACTACAGTAACCCAATGTCAAGGATGCAAAGATAATGATATTAGGCGACATAACGGCACATACGCCCTGATCGTGGAGTGGCCCGTAGATTTTACTTCATCACGCGTCAAGCCTAAATCCCCGATACGATTTATTGATCTTATAAAATAATCGGCTAATGGAATATTTCTCATCTCTAAAACCCAAGCTGATTTATGTGTTCCGCATCGCGGACGCAGCTCACAAGGATTGTCTTAAAATAGGTGAGGCAACTTTTGAGGATGGCAATATCACGTTGCCACCTAACAGTTCTGCCCTGAATAAAGCTGCAAAAGCACGCATTGACCAATATACCAAAACCGCCGGAATTGCCTACGAACTGCTTCACACTGAGATTGCAATTACTGTCCGCGGTGGTGCCATCCTTGGCTTTAATGACAAAGAAGTACACGATGTTTTGTTACGCAGCGGCATTAAGCGCAAGGTGTTTGACAAGGTAACCGGTGCCAACGAATGGTTCTGTTGCGACCTCGAAACCGCAAAGAAAGCTATCGCTGCCGTCAAGGCGGGTCGCAAGGCTCTCCATGCTTCCGATATTACGGTTGGGCAGTCACCTATACAATTCCGCCCCGAGCAACGCAAGGCTATCGACCAAACCCTCAAGCAATTCAAAAAGGGTAATCAGATGCTTTGGAACGCCAAAATGCGTTTCGGCAAAACCCTGTCTGCTCTCGAAGTGGTAAAAGAGCGCGGTGACTTCCGCCGAGTACTCATACTTACCCACCGCCCTGTGGTGGATGCCGGTTGGTACGAGGACTTCCAAAAGATTTTCTACGATACCCCCGACTTCCTCTATGGCTCCAAGACCAATGGCGAAACGTTCATCTCTCTTGAAACGAGAGCTAAAGCAAAAGTCAACCGCTATGTTTATTTCGCGTCTATGCAAGACTTACGCGGTTCGGAACTCGTGGGTGGCAACTTCGATAAGAACAATGACATTTTATCTACTCCATGGGATCTCATCATTGTAGATGAAGCCCACGAGGGTACACAGACCGAACTCGGTAAGTCGGTGATGGCGGAGCTGACTAAGAAGGACACCAAAGTGCTTCGTCTCAGTGGTACACCGTTCAATCTCCTTGATGACTTCAAGGAGGAGGAAATCTACACTTGGGATTACGTTATGGAGCAAAGGGCTAAGGCGCAGTGGGATGAACTGCATCCCGGTGACCATAATCCCTACGCGGGACTTCCTCGCCTCAACATATATACTTACGACCTCGGTCGGCTTATGAATGAATTTGAAGACGAGGATGTCGCCTTCAACTTCCGCGAATTCTTCCGCACCAATGACGACGGAGAGTTCGTCCATAAGCAACACGTCGAAAATTTCCTCGATCTGCTCACTAAGACCGATGAGGATCCTAAAGAAAAATCAAACTCGGTGTATCCCTTTGCCAACAAACGCTACCGCGACATCTTCCGTCACACTCTTTGGATGGTGCCGGGAGTAAAGTCTGCAAAGGCTCTCTCGACTATGCTCAGAAATCATCCCGTTTTCGGAATGTTTGAGATTGTCAATGTCGCAGGTGACGGTGACGCCCCGAGCCGGGGTGGCGATATGGCTGACGCAATTGCCAACGAAGAAGCCCTCCGCAAAGTGAATAAGGCAATCGGTGAAAATCCTGATTTGACGCGCACCATCACCCTTTCATGCGGACGACTGACAACAGGTGTCAGCGTCAAGCCGTGGACGGGCGTGTTCATGCTTTCCGGCAGTTTCAACACCGCCGCCTCCAATTATATGCAGACTATCTTCCGTGTGCAGACACCGGCAACTATCAACGGTCGTGTCAAGGAGGATTGCTATGTGTTTGACTTCGCTCCTGACCGTACTCTTAAGGTACTTGCCGAAACAGCCAAGATTTCCCGTAAGGCAGGTAAGCAGAGGGAGTCTGACCGCCGCCAACTCGGCGAGTTCCTCAATTTCTGCCCGATCATCTCGGTTGAGGGTAGCCAAATGAAGCAGCTCGACACTGAGCACATGCTTCAGCAGCTCAAACGTGTTTACGTTGAGCGCGTCGTTAGGAACGGTTTTGAAGATGGATACCTCTATAATGACAAATTAATGCGTCTCTCTGACGTAGACATCAAGGAGTTTGACGAACTCAAGGGTATCATCGGTCAGACCAAGGCTATGGTAAAGAGCAATGATATCACTGTAAACGATCAGGGTCTCACCAAAGAGCAATACGAAGAAAAGGAAAAACTCGAAAAGAAGAAGAAAAAGGAACTGACCGACGAAGAAAAAGCTCGCCTTGACGAATTGAAGAAAAAGAAGAAAGTCAAGGAGGACGCTATCTCAATTCTTCGCGGTATCTCTATCCGTATGCCCTTGATGATATATGGTGCAAAGGTTGAGAACGAGGACAAGGAACTGACCATCGACAATTTCACTTCGCTTATCGACCCTCAGTCGTGGGAGGAGTTTATGCCTCGCGGTGTGACCAAGCAACGCTTTAACTCCTTCAAGAAATATTACGACCCTGATATTTTCACGGCTGCGGCAAAACGCATCCGCGCTATGGCGCGTGCTGCCGACCGTCTATCTATCGAGGAACGCATAGAGCGAATTGCATCAATCTTCGCCACATTCCGAAATCCGGATAAGGAAACCGTCTTGACCCCGTGGCGTGTGGTTAATATGCATCTCAGCGATACATTGGGAGGTTATACTTTCTATAACAAGGACTTTACGGATATAATCGAAGAACCCCGATTTGTGGAGCGAGGGAACGTAACTGCAGAAGTATTCACGCCTGACAGTCACCTTCTCGAAATCAACTCAAAATCGGGTCTATATCCGCTCTATCTTGCATATAACATCTACCGTTCACGGTTACGCAACGCAATGTTCTCGCCTGAAACGCTCGAACAACATCAGGCATTGTGGGACACAGCCGTCGCAGAAAACATTTTTGTTATCTGCAAGACCCCGATGGCTAAACGCATTACAGAGCGAACGTTGCTTGGGTTCCGCAAAGGGAAGACCAACATGTGGGCACCAGAAGACCTAATAAATAAAATCAAGAACCAGCCCGACCTCTTCATCAAGAAAGTGGGCGACTTAGTAGGAAAGAACGTGAAAATAAACGCAATCGTCGGCAACCCGCCGTATCAGGAAATGGACGGTGGAGGCACTGGTTCCAGTGCGGTTCCAGTTTACAACTCCTTTGTTAATATGGCAAAAACACTAAATCCTAACTATATTAGCATGATTATGCCGGCAAAATGGTATAGTGGAGGTAGAGGATTAGATGATTTCCGAACAGATATGCTTAACGACACTCGTATAAGTGTGTTAGTAGATTTCCAAGACTCCCGCGATGTATTTCCAACTGTGGACATTGCTGGAGGTATTTGCTATTTCTTATGGGATAGCGATGCTGATGATATGTGTAAAACTATTAGCGTATCCAATAATTCGCGTACGACCGTTAAACGATATTTAAATACTTTTGATACATTTATAAGGGATCCAAAGACTATAGACATAATAAAGAAAGCTATCCCTCAAACCTCATCTCCCTCCTTATCCCAAAAGGTTTACTCGCGTAAACCTTTTGGGATAAGGAGCTTCGACAAAGGTTTCCCGGCGAAGCCGGGTCGAAATATTAAACTTTTCGGCTCTGATGGAATTTCGTATCTTAGTGAATCGGATGTTCCGCAAAATTTAGAATTGGCTCCAAAATGGAAAGTAATAATGTCCAAAGCTTCGGCTGAACATGCAGGTCAGACCGACAAACAGGGACGTAAACGTATAGTTTCACGACTTGAAGTGTTGGAACCAGGAACAATTTGCACTGAATCGTACCTTCTACTGGATGTTTTTGATACTCAAAATGAAGCTGAAAATCTCAAAAAATATATGCGTACTCAATTTGTGCGCTTTCTTATAGGTTCCATCCTCCTAACTCAAAATATCGTACGAGATAAATTTCGTTTTGTTCCTATTCAGGATTTTACGGAAAATAGTGATATTGATTGGAGTAAGTCTGTTGAGGAGATTGACCGACAGCTGTATAAGATATATAACCTTTCGGACGAAGAAATCTCCTTTATAGAGTCCATGATTAAACCCATGTAACCCCTTAACGTCGCTATTGCTCTTCATGCCAATAGCCTATGTCGCTAACTCCCCTCACCGACTCTCCTCGGGAACAAAAGCCTCCCGGCTTATGGTACATAGTCCCTAAGTATTATCCACTGCCGGCGTTTGGTACATAGTCCGCAACTATTATAACTTTACGTCTTTGTCACGATCTCTCCCGCGATAGTAGTGGCTGGGATCGTAGGCCTCCCGGCCTGCGACAAGACTCCTTATAGACGGAGGTCGTCGGAGAAATAAGGAGATACCTAAACTTCTGCACAGTGCAACCCGCTCCGCAGGTTGGCTTTCACTCTCTCACCTACCGCGGGTTGTCTCGCGCAAGCAGCCTCCGGCTCCTTGCACTCGGGCAACCCGCGGCTAATAATTGTGAAACCCGCTGCCGCAGGTTTACCCCCATACCCGTTAAAGATAGAGTCGCAGGCCGGGAGGCCTACGATCCCAGCCACTCCTGACGAAAAACAATGCCTACTGCCAGCGGAAAACCTACTGTCGGAGGAAAACCCACGGTAGTGGGTTTCACAATTAGAAACCGCGGGTTGCCCGAGCTTGGACATCCGTCAGGATGGGCAAGCGAGACTACCCGCGGAAAATCAGGTATAGGAAGACAACCTGCAGAGCGGGTTGCACTGCCCGTCAAGGGCAGTTTGGGTATTGCTATGTGTATGTCTCTCGGGGGTTTACTCCCACACTCGACTAAGATAGAGTCGCAGGCCGGGAGGCCTACGATCCCAGCCACTCCTGACGTGAGTCGGTTATGAAACATAACTTCTTTGGAATTATCTTTTGAACAATC
>CAZNBC010000078.1:0-6765 GCA_964571125.1 uncultured Bacteroides sp. | reverse complement strand
GAGGCCATCCTCAAGGCCATGCTTTCGGTAGGACTGCGCATACCCCGCAAGAGCATACTCCTCTCCACCGGCACCGCCAAGGAGAAGGCCGCCATGCTTGATGCAGCCCACGAACTGCACAACCACGGCTACCGTATATTCGCCACCGGAGGCACCCACCAGTTCCTCAACGACAACGGTATTCCCGCCGTGCGCTGCTACTGGCCCTCACAGCCCGAACTCGAGCCTCAGGCTCTGCAGCTGCTCCACGACAAGGAGATAGACCTCGTGGTCAACATACCCAAGAACCTGTCTACCACCGAGCTCAGCAACGGCTATAAGATACGTCGTGCCGCCATTGACCTCAATATCCCTCTGCTCACCAACTCACGTCTGGCGTCGGCATTCATCCATGCTTTCACCACGCTGAGCCTTGACGATATTGAGATAAAATCCTGGGACGAGTACTAAACCCCACACAGGCGGGTACAGCCATGACACTGCGCCAATGTATGGACGGAGCGCGCCAAAGACTCCGCACCATTTACCCCGATAACGAAGCCCGATGGATGGTGAGAGAAATCTTTCACCATCTGAAGGGCTACACGCTTGCCGATCTGATGCTTAAGGCTGAGGATGAAGTGAGCGACTATATCGCCGGAAAGGTTGAGTCGATCACAGACAGGTTAGTGGCTCACGAACCCCTGCAATACATATTCAACGAGACACGCTTCTACGGCATGTCGTTTGAAGTCACTCCCGCCACGCTCATTCCCCGTCCCGAGACCGAGGAACTGACCGACCTCATCGTGAAGCGGTGGAGCGGAAGCGATGACCTCCGGGTGCTTGACTTATGTACCGGAAGCGGCTGTATAGCCATAGCGCTTGCCCGCAATCTTCCTTACTCGAAGGTAACGGCAGTAGACATCTCCGCCGATGCGTTGGAGGTGGCGCGCAGAAATGCCGTAAAACTCAAGGCCAAGGTAGACTTTCAGGAGGGCGACGTGCTGACTCTTACCCCACCCCCGCCGTCTTACGACATCATCGTGAGCAATCCGCCCTATGTGCTTGACAGCGAAAAGAAAGATATGGACAAGGTGGTGCTTGACCATGAACCCCATACCGCACTTTTCGTACCCTACGATGACCCGTTGCGATTCTATCGCCCGATAATAGAATATGCCGCTACAGCCTTGTGCCGGGGAGGTATGGCCTACTTCGAAATCAACCCGTTGGAGGCCGAGGCGCTGAAAAGTCTGTGCGATAATTCCTTGTGGAGCGATGTCACCCTCGAAAGGGACATTTCGGGACGTTACCGCTTCCTGATTCTCACCCGCGATTCGCATTAACATACGCAGTGATATGTGCGGAAAGATGCGAAGCAGTAAACCCATCACCCCCGATCAGGCACGCGAGAGGATAGAACGCATGTGTCTGCGGGCCGAATACTGCACTTACGATATCAGGTTACGCCTAAGAAAGATGCGTCTCTCCGCAGCTGCGACAGAAGAAATCATCGGACGGCTTACGGCAGACAGATTCATCGATGACGAACGCTACGCCCACGCATTTGTGCGCGACAGATACCGCTTCCAACGCTATGGACGCCGTCGCATAGCCATGGAACTGACAGTGCGACGTATCCCGTCGGATATCATCAGCGAAGCTATGGAGGAAATTGACGAGGAGGAATACCTGCGCATAGCCACCGACGCCATTCGCAGCCGCAAAAGGATGCTTGGCGAAGAACGTGACCCATACGATGTCAGGCGGCGCCTGTTCAGCTACGGACTCTATCGTGGCTACGAGACCGCGACAATCAAAGCGGCATTGGCACGTATTGCTGAGGAAGAAGCTGAGGAAGCTGAAGATAACGATTTTGTGGACGGTTATGACTATCCCGACCACGATTAAGAAATATGGGAAAGGGCTGACGGACATGCTCTTTCCGCGGGTATGCCACGTGTGTGGCACATCACTCGTCGAGGGTGAGGAGGTGCTGTGTCTCGACTGCCTCACCAACATGCCATGTACCGGCATCGCCACCTCCGGCTTCTCGGAACTGCATAAACGTCTCGCCTCACCGGGAGCACCCATTGAGAAGGCCGCGGGATGGTTCTACTACTACCGTGAGAGTCCGTACGCAACACTGATACGCGATGCAAAATACCACAACAGGCCGTATCTTTCGGAATGGGGCGGCAGGGAAGCTGCCCGCAAACTGCTCACCACGGGATTCTTTGACGGAATAGACCTCATCGTCCCGGTACCCATGCACCCGCTGAAGAAGCTAATGCGCGGCTACAACCAGTCGCAGATAATAGCTCGCGCCATAGGCCAGGTGACCGGCATTCCGGTCAGTGACTGCCTGCGGGTAAGGCGCTATCACTCAACTCAGACCAGACGCACCGTTACCGGACGAATCACCCGTACCGAGGGGCTATATGGAGTGAAGAAATCTACTGACCGCCACGCACTTGAAGGACAGCATATCCTTCTGGTCGACGACGTCATAACTACCGGAGCGACCATCTTGGCCAATATCAGGGCATTACTTCAATTTGCACCGACGGCATGCGTTTCGGTGATGTCACTGGCATTATCACGACTTCGTTGAACGAAAGTGCCGATTTGTAGATTTTACTCCTTAATTATCCCTGAAAAGATTTATTTTTGCACTTTATTATTACGACATATACCATATCGTCATGAAGAAAACCCTACCGCTGCTCCTACTCCTCGCAGCAACCTCGCTCCCGGCCCTATCATTTGATTTCGGCTACCTGACCTTTACCAACAAGGACGGAGGAGCCGTATCAATACCCACGGAAGCGCTTGAAATACGCTACTCCGACGGTACTCTCACCGCTCGTTCGGGTGAAACCATCCTGACTCTACCCACCGAATCGTTGGCAAAGATGGAGTTTACCCAAGATGCCATCACGAACGCCGCAGAGCTAATAGGTGCGGATGCCACAGGAGAGATACAGGTGTTTTCTGTCGACGGTATCTCTCTCGGCACATTCGACAGCATGAATGACGTTATCACCGGACTCGACAAGGGCAACTATATCCTCATTATCAACGGCAAAGCCATTAAAACCGCGCTATGAAAAAGATAATGATGATAGTGGCCCTCAGCGCCACATTTGCGATAGCTCCCGCACAGACGCTCAATGTCGTTCAGGGTGACGTAACCTACGCCATACTCGCATCTCAGGCCGGAGAAATGACCTATAACGGCCGCACTAATCTGGAAATACTCGGCAAGACTTTCAACCTCGCGGAGGTAGACCGTATGTACACCGACGACACGAAGATTGACGACAACACCGTGACTGTTACCTACGATGGCACTTCGGCCAAAGTAGTCGTGGCCGGTAACATAGCCCGTTATATCTCGGCTACCGTCGAGGGAGCACATGTGAGCCTCGTACAGAGCGAGGAGGTTGGCGAGGCCACCTGCGGTGAAATCACGTATGTACTTTCGGGCAGTTCTGAGGACGGCTCGTTCTACATGGAGGGTGCCTACAAGGCCTCCCTTGAACTCCGCGGTCTCACACTGACAAGTACCAAGGGGTCACCTCTCAATATACAGAACGGCAAGCGCATCGAACTGTCGTCGAAAAACGGCACTGTAAACTCCCTCACCGACTGTGCGTCAGGGTCGCAGAAAGGATGTCTCATCTGTAAGGGCCATCTCGAACTGAAAGGCAAAGGCGAGCTTAACATCACCGGCAACACCGCCCACGCCATACAGTCAAAGGAGTATGTGGAGATGAAAAACTGCACAGTCAACATACTCTCGGCCAATAAAGACGGTATTAACTGCACCCAGTACTTCCTGATGGAGAGCGGCACACTCAACATAAGCGGAGTGACCGATGACGGTATTCAGGTAGACTACAAGGACTCTACCGACCGTGAGGCAGAGGACACAGGCAGCTTCACCATCACCGGAGGCACCATCAATGTGGCCACCACAGGCATAGCCGTAAAGGGTATCAAGGCTGAGGGCAATGTGACTCTGTCGGGAGGCGAAATCATCGCTACTTCTACCGGCAACGGCATGTGGGACAGCGCCAAGTCAAAGACCAAAGCGGCGGCATGTATCGGTGCCGACGGTGACATCCTCGTCAACGGCTCCACTCTCAACCTCACTGCATCAGGCAGCGGAGGCAAAGGCTTCAACTGCGACGGCCAGTTCACCGTAGAAGAAGGCAGCGACATCACCATAGCCACCTCCGGCGGCATCTATGCCTACGTCAACGGCAAGGAGTATCACGACTACACGGGCAATACCGACAACGTGGCCAGTGACCTGAAGTCATCACCCAAGGGCATCAAGGCCGACGGCGGTGTGACCATTAACGGAGGTAACATCAGCGTCACCACCACCGGCAGGGGTGCGGAAGGCATAGAAAGCAAGGACATCCTTACTATCAACGGAGGCAAAGTCACGGTTCAGGCCTACGATGATGCAATCAATTCCTCAAGCCACATGTATATCAACGGCGGAGAAATCACCGTCATATCCACCAACAATGACGGCCTCGACGCCAACGGCAATGTGGTACTCAACGGCGGCTACGTGCTGGCCTTCGGCGGTTCGTCGCCTGAATGTGGCATTGACGCCAATTCCGAACAGGGCTATACGGTGATATTCACCGGTGGCACACTGCTGGCTGTGGGCGGAGGCAATTCCGTGCCTACTACCTCGGCATCAACCCAACCCTACGTGAGCGGCAGCGCTACCGTGACAGCCAACACCACCGTAACTCTCAAGAACGGCACCACGGAACTTGCCACCTTCACCGTCCCCGCCAACTACACCTCCGGGGGAAGCACCGGCGGCTGGAGACCGGGTGGAACCTCGGGAGGCAAAAGTGTGCTCATAACATGCGATGGCCTCACAAGCGGTAATACCTATACCCTCACAAGCGGCACCTCATCATCGTCAGTCACCGCCACCCTTAAAGGCAGTTCGGGCGGTCGCCCCTGGTAATTAACGGACGAAAACCGCACAAATTCTGCCCCCGTCACTCCCCGCACACCGTAGGATAGTGGCGGGGGCAACTTAAAAAACTCGTGGTCAACTGATGGTCAGTCAGGAAAAATTCGTAAATTTGCAGCCACAAAAGGTCGGACTGGTAGCTCAGCTGGATAGAGCATCTGCCTTCTAAGCAGACGGTCAGGGGTTCGAATCCCCTCCGGTTCACCCCCAAAGGTCACAGAATCCCGGCGATTTTGTGGCCTTTTTCATTTTCCCGCCATCCCCACCCCAGAATATTCATTAATTTTGCTTACGGAATGACTACAATGAGAATCATCGTTATAATAATGCTTTTTATGGGTGCGCTGAGTGTCAGCGCGCAGCGCGAGGGGAACAGCGAGGAGGCGCGTCGGGCGCTGCTGAAGAGTCACCCGAACTCCGAGAAGTCACAGAACTCCTCGGAGGATACCTACGTTGACCCCTCGTCGCCATACTTCACTCTCATCGACGAGGCCGAAGAGGCGGTGGCTCAGTCACGGTGGTACGATGCCGCACGAGCCCTCAAAGCCGCTATGCGCATCGAACAGGGCAACCCTACCAACATACTGCTGATGTCCAATCTCGGCATGGTCTACTTTCATGCCGGAGAAGATTCCCTGGCGCTCGACATGCTCAACGCCGCCCACAGCATGGCCCCGACAGTGGTGACGGTGCTTCAGAACCGCGCACGTGTGCTGGCCGTAGTGGGCCGCGAGGACGAGGCCTATGCCGACTACGGGCGCATCATGGAGCTTGACTCGCTCCTCACCGAGCCTATCTACCTCCACGGCATGATAGCCCTGCGTAAAGGCCTCTACGACACTGCCGAGAGTGATTTCAAGCGTCTTGAGCGACTGGAACCCGACAGCGAGAACACCCTCACTGGACTCGGCACACTCTACCGCAACACCCTGCGGTTTAAAGAGGCGCTCCCCTATCTTGACCGGCTCATAGAGCGTGACCCCGCATCTTACAACTACTCGGCGCGTGCCGTGTGCCGCCTGTTTACCGACGACCTCAACGGCGCCTCCGAGGACATAGCCGAGGGACTGCGGCTCGACCCCGACGACGGCGAGCTATACCTGTTCCGCTCACTGCTCAACCGCGCGCGATACCAATTTGACGATGCCCGCCGCGACGCCGAGCGTGCCATCTCACTCGGTATCGCCCCCGACCGCATCCCGCCCCTGAAGTAAAGTTTTGGAGCCCGACGCTTTGTTACTCCAAACTTACTCCATATCTTTGCATACAATCTGTACAAATAACTCATAACCTTATACACCCCATGGAACTACCCTTTGCAGAATCGTGGCGCATAAAGATGGTCGAACCCATCCGCACAAGCACCCGTGAAGAACGTGAACAATGGATTAAGGACGCGCACTACAACGTGTTTCAACTCCCCGCCGAGCAGGTTTACATTGACCTCCTCACCGACTCAGGCACCGGAGCCATGAGCGACCGCCAGTGGTCAGCCATGATGATGGGCGACGAAAGCTATGCCGGCGCACGCTCCTTCTTCAGGATGAAGGACATGATAACCCGTCTTACCGGATTTGACTACGTAATCCCCACCCATCAGGGCCGCGCCGCCGAAAACGTACTGTTCAGCGCACTGGTCAAGGAGGGCGACATCGTGCCGGGCAACTCCCACTTCGACACCACCAAGGGCCACATCGAAGCCCGCAAGGCCACCGCGCTTGACTGCACCATTGCCGAAGCGAAGAATACCGAACTTGACCACCCCTTCAAGG
>CAZNBC010000077.1:0-6810 GCA_964571125.1 uncultured Bacteroides sp. | reverse complement strand
GGCGTCACGGACGTAACCTCTGTTACGGGCGAAAAGGTGGCTGCTTTCACCTTCCTCACCCCGCAGGGACAGACGCTCACCTACCGCACCTCACGCTCCGTGGCCGACTGGATGGAGATGGACGCCGTGGACATACCCTTTACCATTGAGCGGAGCGTAGTCGAGCGAGTAAGTGACATGATGCTCCATCAACCCTATTATATCATCACCTCACAGTGGTATGACACCGCGGACAACGCACGACGCGGCCGACGCTTCGTAAAGGTGACGATTGACGAAGTAGAGCCCGGCAATACCGACTACCCCATCCGCCTCACCCTCCATGAGGAGGGCGGAGAACCCTTCCACCTGTTCATGTCGGTGGGCTCGGGCCTTTCGGCTCCGAGAGATTTCTCAAGCCTGTTCTCGTTCACCGACCCGCGACGTCGCCATCCCCTCATCACCGATAAGGTGTGGGACAACATCATCAACGGCAAGGTCAGCGAAGGGATGACACGCGATGAATGTCGCCTCGCCTTAGGCGCCCCGGCCACTATCGACCGCCGCCCGGGCTACAGCTACATGCGCGAGCTGTGGAGCTACGAGAACGGCATCTACCTCATCTTCGAGGACGGTCTGCTCATCTCTTTCCGCCGCTGACACCACACACTAACACCACCACTTCAGACCTCTGATATGAAGCTCACGTTCCTTGGTACAGGCACATCTACCGGAGTGCCTCAGATACGATGCACATGTCCGGTATGCACCTCGGCCGACCCCAGAGACAACCGTCTGCGCTGCTCAGCCATGATAGAAACTCAGGGGCGACGCATACTCATTGACTGCGGACCCGACTTCCGCGAACAGATGCTGCGTTTTCAGCGTCCCGAAGACGGCATAGACGCGCTGCTCGTGACCCACAGCCATTATGACCACACGGGAGGCATTGACGATCTGCGCCCCTACTACGGCGACCATGCGCAAGGCTTCCCCATATATTGCTCTGCTGACGTAGCCGGTGACCTCACCACACGTCTCCCCTACTGCTTTCCGTCACATCACTATCCCGGCGCGCCGATACTTAACCTCAATGTGATAAAAGCGGGGAGCGACTTTACCATCGGTGCCAGTGAATCTTCGCAATCCATCACGGTCAGTCCTTTCAAGGTCATGCACGGCACCCTCCCCATACTCGGTTTCCGCATCGGGGGCCTCACATATATCACCGACTGCAAGACACTGCCGGAGGAGTCGCTCGCTGCCATCGCAGACACCACAGACACACTGGTGATCAACGCTCTTTTTGACAACCGCAAGCTTGCCCGCGAGCACAACACCCACATGAACCTCACTCAGGCGCTTGAACTCGTGGACAAGATACGTCCGCGACGTACCTACCTCATCCACATGGGCCACCGCATAGGCCTCCACAGCGAGACCGTGGCCACTCTCCCGCCGTCTGTCACCCTCGCCTACGACGGCCTCACCGTCAATATCAGTGACCGATAGGAGTGTTGTTGGCCCTTACACGAGCCTTAACTTCATTTTTAAAACTTTCAGTCGGTTTGAAGTACGGACAATTAACCTGCTCATATTCATAACGGCAGGGCTTACGGTCAGCACCACATCTGCATCCATCATTTAAATTCCAATACCAACAATCTTCTCTGACTCCCGAGAATCCGAGCGACCTTAACGCTGAAGAGTCATTGAAATTAATGTTGGCAACTGCGATGTCGGCACGGGAAGGACCTGACGATTTCGGTGTCGGCGCAGCGGCAGCCGAAGCGGAATCTATGGGCTGATGAAGAGTCCAAATCACACCATATCCGCAACCGGAAGAGGTACAGTATTCCCGATACTTTGCATCAAGGATGTTATTCGGCCCTATTTCATATTTTTGGAATTCTCCGGTCAAAGTCTCCTTGCCGCACTTCGGACATATATTACGCTCATGAGTTTTCTCCTCGGTATAGGTAAGTGTATCCACATACCCACATTTCTTACAGGTGCTCTTCTTTGTATACTTAATCTTCATGAAGGCTTGCTTCTCAGGTTCGAAAGCCATTTTACCTCCAACCCATGTCCGTTTGAACTTCATCTTAGGCAATTCGGCACCGGAAATCTCTGTTTCCTCCCACCACTTATGTCCTTTGCACTTCGGACAGTATTTTCGAGCCAAAAGACCCATATATGTAAATGGACCAAACGACATACCAATGAGAAGCAGTATTGTAACCCACCAGGCGGCACTATAGTAATCAAGAATAGAGATAAGGAAGATATACTCAACGGCTATAATTATTACCCCTATCACCGCTACGACATACCAGCGTAATTTAGGGGCCAGACGATCAAACAAAACAAAGATCGGGACGAAAATAGCCGATAGAGCCAGTATAAGTAGGAAATAAATGCCTAAAGAGTTTATGATGGAGAAGAATATACCTCGCGAAGGTGTCGTACGATGCACATCAAGCCACGGCCCTGACATTAACCACTCCATGATATTCATAGACAGTATCTTTTCATAGAACGGCAACGAACCGAATAGATTGCGTTGCACGCCTTTCTGAGGCTCAACACTACTAACCATTCCATCAGGGCCGACATGGAGTCGCACACCTCGGTAATAACGTCCATCCTGCAAAAGCATAATCTGAGGGTAAGTATAGTAGTGCCCAACTCCTACAGAATCAGGCATTCGGTAAACCCAGTCGCCCCACAGTGAAATAATGGAATCTATCGTTACTCCCTCCAATTGCGTCAGCGGAGTAGCATCATAGTGACGATATTCACTGTTAAGCAATTTATCGCCTTTTATACTTATGAGTTTAGATGACAGCATATATGGATAGGGTATCTCCACACGATCTCCGTCAGCAGTATTGTACAAATTATTGTAATCCTTACCAATCCTCACACTGCAAACTGTACCGACTTTAAGATCATCAGGCAAATGCATTGCATCATCTGAGCCATCAAGGCCATGAGCTCTACCTGACGTAACTGTGGTTTCCCATTCGGAATCCGGCATAGAAAGACGGAAATCCTTCTTGCCCATATCATGAAGGACACAACTTTGGAGCAGGAGCAACATGCAGGAGAGGAGCAGGAGCGGGATGTTTTTTGGCATAGATTGACGGTGATTAGTTTAGTCCATAGTATGCTACAAAAGTACAAACATCCCGCATAGAAACAAAAGAAATTATGAATACAATTGTGGCATCTTGTGTTTTTCCCATAAAGGAATTGACATAATACGATCAGGGAGCTGCGCCGGATGACGCAGCTCCCTGATTTTATAGGATTATAGCGGGAGTATCCCGAGGAGGTTCCTTTGGGGGAAATTTACTTTACAAGCACCTTGCTGATAGTGTTGCCCTGACGACGGATAACTACAGTGCCTTCAACGGGAGCGGCGATGCGCATACCCTGGAGGTTGAAGTATTCAACGGGAGCTTCCTCTACCTCAACACCATTGATGCTGTTGGCGGTAAGGAATTCGATGGGCTGAATCTGGATAGCATTGTAGCAACCTACCACAGCCTTCACGTCGTATGTGCCGGCATCCTGAGCGGAAAGCTGGAAGCCGTTGTAGAAAGTAATTTCACCGTCAGCGACACTGCCCTTGAAGGTAGCCTTGTTAGAAGGGGTAGCCTCAGCGAAAGTAACATTAGCCACACCTACTACAGCGCAGATAAGGCTCTCGTTGATGTCGGATACGCTCTGAATGTATACGGGAGCGGGGATTGTGGCGGTACCGTTAGACTCAACAACAGCAGTAGCGGCGGGAACGAGTTCCATCAGACCATTGAAGTTCTGAATCTGAGCCTGCCAACCCTTGGCAACCTTGTTGCCGGCTTCAAGTCCAAGGTTATACTTGTAGATAAGACCGTATGCACCGTTTTCAGCGATGTAAGTGTTTGCACCGTTAACATAAGTAACAACGGGCTCGAAATCTACGATGAAGGGATCGGAATAGGCCTTATTTGCAAGATCCTTATTAGCTTCGAGAGCTGCGGCGAGGCTGTTGAAAGTAGGCAGAGAAGCGATAACGTACTCAGCGCTTACCTCTTCGCTCTTGAGGTCGCCCTTGGTGGCATAGGCACGGATGGTGGTTGACTCCTCAACTTCGATTTCGTCGCCTTCGTAGAGTGCGAAAGCGCCTTCACCGATAGCATAGTAGATAGAAGCGTCCGCAGTGCGGGTGGCGATGGTTACGGTCTGAGGCTCGTAGTAAGTGCCGGGAGCGGGAGTGAAAGTAGGAGCGGCAACAGTGGTACCGGCGTCAGCAGTAACGATAGTTACAGCGGTGAAGTCAAACTGAGCAGCCTTTGATGAGTTGCTACCATACTGAGCACGCTTATTGTCAGGGTCAACAGTGAAAGTGATTTCATCGGCACTGCCGGTCCAGGTTACATCATTGGGAGCAATAGTCCACGCTCCGAACTCACCTGTTGAGGGCACAACCTCTCCGAGCTGCTGCTTACCCTGAGAACTGAGAGTAAAAGTGATACTGGTAATAGTCTCATCAGAATTAATGGTGAGAGTATTGCCTGCATAAAGGCGAACATCACCTGCCTTATTATAGGAGGGAGCGTTAGTACCTGTACCCTTAGATGCAGTGAAAGTAAAACCATCCTGAGTCATCTCCTTAAAATCGATAGTAGCTGAGAACCAATCGGCAAATGTGATTGTGGTCTCAGCTGCTGATGCGCTCATACACATGGCGGCACCGCAAAGAGCGAGTAAAAATTTGTTCATAAGCGAAATATTGATTGGTGAATAAAAAATTCAAAGCCACGTGAGTGTCGGCAGTGATGGCTCACCTGTGACATTCACGTGGCAAAGTTACATAAAAAACTGCTAATAATACTTAGCAATCACTAAATTAACATGGGGTTCATACGGCGCTCCTCACCGATGGTGGTCGAAGGGCCGTGACCGGGATAAACGACCGTATCGTCGGGCAGGCGCATGAGTTTGGCAGTTATGCCATCGATGAGCTGACGGTAGCTGCCTCCGGGGAGGTCGGTGCGTCCTATGCTGCGGCGAAACAGCACGTCGCCGGTAATGACAAATCCGGCCGAGGGGGCATACAGCACCAGTGAACCGGGTGAATGCCCCGGTACCTCCAGAACGTCAAGGGCCTCGGAGCCTATCATTATCTTGTCGCCCTCCTTAAGGCGCACGCCTATCTTGAGCGGGCTTGTAAAAGGCACTCGCATACCGAACATACGGGCCTGTCCATCGCGGGCCTCACCGAGAAACTCATCATTCTCGTTGGCTTCCAAGGGAGTGCCGTAGCGGTCTATGACGAAATCATCGCCGAGGGTGTGGTCGATATGCAGATGGGTGTTGACAAGATGCACCACGGTGAGGTGACGGTCGTCAATAAACGACTCAAGCAGCGCCGTGTCGGCGGCAGTGGCCATACCGGGGTCTATCACGGCACACTCGCGGGTCACGTCGTCCCACACCACATAGGTGTTGACACCAAAGGCATTGAACTCAAAGGATTTGATTTTCAGCATAAGTCTGAACGCAAACTAAAGTTCTACATATATAAGACTCTTGGTGGAGAAGAACTCCTCGCTGAAATAGTCACTCAGGGGCACCTCCACCAGGGGCTGACGCACCGCCGCAAGCTCTTCGCGAAGGTCGCCGCCCTTAAGACATAACAATCCTGAGGGCAAAGAGTTGGCGGGGTGAAGACGGGCCACATTGCGGCGCACGAGCTTCACAAGTTCGGGGAGTGTCATCACGGCACGGCTCACAACGTAGTCAAACTTGCGCTTACACTCGGCTATGTCGCCATGCTGAAAGGTGACGTTAGTCAGGCCTACCGATTCGGCTACGGAGGAGGCAACCTTTATTTTCTTGCCTATGCGGTCTATGAGGTGAAACTCGCAGTCGGGCCAAAGGATGGCGAGAGGGATGCCGGGGAAACCGCCTCCGGTGCCCATATCCATGAAGGCCGTGCCCTCCACCGGAGTCATGAACTTGGCTATGGCCAGGGAGTGGAGCACATGGTGCAGATAGAGATTGTCTATATCCTTGCGCGATACCACATTGATTTTGTCATTCCAGTCGTGGTAAAGCTCGCCCAATGCAGCAAACTGCTCGCGCTGTCGGTCGGTAATCCTGAAATATCTGAGTATCTCCTCCATTGTCTACGGTGATGTATGATGTGATAGATGTTGTTCGGTAGTTTTCGTAGCGAATGGCTGCAAAGTTACGAAAAAATAGGACTAACTTTGCATCACTTTAGGCCCATAACCCAAATCATAAGAGCATGAGTGACTTCAATCAGATGCAGACCATCAAGCGCAATATGTTCGCCCTGCGCAACGGTATCATAGCCGACTCCCTGCGTAAGGCCGGAGCGGGATACAAGATGGTATTCGGTCTCAACCTGCCCCAGATACGCGAGATAGCTCAGGGACTGACCCCTGACCGCACCCTCGCCGAGGAGCTGTGGGCCGACCGACGCACACGCGAGAGCATGCTCCTGGCCCCGATGGTTTATCCTGCCGGAGAGATGGACCGGGCCACCGCCATGCGATGGGTGGACGAGACGGAGCATATCGAGGTGGCCGACATACTGTGCCACAGCCTTCTGCGTCATCTTCCCTTCGCGTGGGAGATGGCTGTGAAACTTACTGAGGTCTCCGAGCCGATGAAGCGCTACATTGCCATGCGGCTTATGTGGAATCTTCTGGCGTCACACCGCGACGACATACGCCCATACGCGACAGCGGAGGCTGAGCGCGGTGACGAACTCACCCGGCGCATAGCCTCCACACTGGTCGAGGAAATTGACTT
>CAZNBC010000076.1:6430-6819 GCA_964571125.1 uncultured Bacteroides sp. | reverse complement strand
CGCAAAGATACGACTTTTTCTTCGATAATTAGTAATTTTGTCCCCCATGAAAGATATACTCCCCCTCTGCGGAGCAGACCACACTGCCAAGCCGCTGGTGATAGCCGGGCCGTGCAGTGCCGAGACCCTCGGACAGACCCTTGACACGGCCACCGCGTTGAGCCGCCACGGCATAAAGATATTCCGTGCCGGCTTGTGGAAGCCGCGCACCAAGCCGGGGGGATTTGAAGGCGTAGGCAGCGAGGGACTGGAATGGCTTGTCCGCGTCAAGCAACAGACCGGGATGCTGATAGCTACGGAGGTGGCTACCCCGCGCCATACCCTCGAAGCCCTTGAGGTGGGGATAGACATACTGTGGCTCGGGGCACGCACTTCGGCCAACCCCTTTG
>CAZNBC010000076.1:0-6420 GCA_964571125.1 uncultured Bacteroides sp. | reverse complement strand
CCGTGCAGGAGATAGCCGACGTACTGGCCTCTTCGGGCAAGGATGTGGGCGTAATCGTGAAAAACCCCGTAAGCCCCGATATAGAGCTGTGGATAGGTGCCATAGAGCGCATATACCGCGCGGGAATACGCCGTATCGCCGCCGTGCATCGCGGATTTACGTCGCTTGACAGCGCACCATACCGCAACGCGCCGCTATGGGAGGTGCCGGTGCAACTGCGTATGCGCCATCCTAACCTACAGATACTCTGCGACCCCTCGCACATAGCGGGGCGGCGCGACCTGCTTGGCCCGGTGGCACAGCGGGCTGCCGATATGGGATTCGCGGGGTTGATTATCGAAGGTCACCGCGCACCCGAGGAGGCGTGGAGCGATGCCGCGCAACAGATTACACCCGACGCTCTCGCCGAACTGCTGAGGTCGCTCAGATGGCGCAGCTCGCACACAGCCACGGAGCGTCTCGACATGCTGCGTACACGCATCGACGACTGCGACCAGCGGCTCATAGAGATACTCGCACGACGCATGGCCGTAAGCAGCGAGATAGGCGACTACAAGCGCCATCAGGAGATGCCGGTATTACAACCCGACCGCTTCAATACCTTACTGCAATCGCGTCTCGAACTGGGGTCTCAGGCCGGGCTACCGCGTGAGTTCGTCAAGACCCTCTTCTCGCTCATCCATGAGGAGTCGGTGCGCCGCCAGTTATGACCCATCCACCCCTCTCCCCTATCGATACCCTGAATAATTACCAATCATATACCTAACTATTATTTATGCGACTTCACGCCACTTTACTGCTGAGTGCATGCGCACTGATGACGCTTCTGTCATGTACCCGCACCGCAGTTCCCGCCACTGCCGACACGGCCGTGACTCCGCTTCCTGCATCGGTGACCGCCGATGAGGGTAAGCCTTTCGTATTCAACCGGGCCACATCACTGTGGATAGACGCTGACTCGGCCACCCGCGCGCTCTATGCCGACATGGCCGGCGGACTGCCCATCGCCTCCTCCGCGGATGAGAGCAATTCCGTGCGCTTCATACTCACCCCCGATGCCGAGGCTGACTCCACCTTCGAGGGCTACACCATAACCATAAATCAGGATGGCATAACCGCCACGGCACCCAATCCCTCGGGACTCTTCTACGCCCTGCAGACCATACGCGACCTGCGCGACGAGAGCGAGGCCATAGCCCCGGCAACCATCACCGACGCGCCCCGTCTGCCCTACCGCGGCATGATGCTTGACGTGAGCCGCCACTTCCGCGACAAGGAATTCGTGAAGAAGCAGATTGACGCCATGGCGCGCCTGAAGCTCAACAATCTTCACCTTCACCTCACCGATGCCGCAGGATGGCGCATGGAAATCAAGGCCTATCCCCGTCTGACCTCACTTGCCGCATGGCGTCAGGGTGAGACCTGGAAGGAGTGGAACGATAGCGGCAACAAGTATGCCGAAGAGGGCTCGCCGGAGGCTTCGGGAGGCTATTTCACTCAGGATGACCTGCGCGAGCTCGTGGCCTACGCCGCACAACGCCATATCAATATAGTGCCCGAAATAGAGATGCCGTCACACTCCGAGGAGGTACTTACCGCCTATCCCTCACTGTCATGCACGGGCAAGCCCTACGAACATTCCGACTTCTGCGTGGGCAATGACTCGGTATTCGTGTTTGTCGAGAAGGTGCTTGACGAGGTGATGGATGTATTCCCCTCGAAACTGATACATATCGGCGGCGACGAGGCTCCCAAGACGGCATGGCGCACATGCCCCAAGTGTAAGGCCCGCATGGCACGCGAGGGGCTGAAGAGCGTGGACGAGCTGCAGAGCTACATGATACACCGCGTGGAGACCTATCTTAACGCTCACGGACGCGACCTCCTCGGATGGGATGAAATCATGGAGGGCGGTCTGGCTCCGAATGCCACCGTGATGTCATGGCGCGGCACCGAGGGAGGTGAGCGCGCGGCTGCCGACGGTCACCGTGTGATAATGACCCCCGGAGCATTCTGCTACCTTGACAGCAATCAGGACGCGCCCTATTCGCAGCCCCTGACTATAGGCGGTTATCTTCCCCTTGAAAAGGTCTACAGCTACAATCCGGCTCCCGACTCCGTGCCTCAGCTCAAGGAGTATCTCTACGGTCTGCAGGGCAACCTGTGGTGCGAGCATATACCTACCGATTCCTTGGCCGAGTATCAGCTGTGGCCCCGCATGGTGGCTATCGCCGAAGCCGCATGGACTCCTCAGGAGCGCAGAGACTATGCCTCATTCCGTCCGCGTGCCATAAAGGTGGCCGAGCGCATGAACGCTCAGGGTTACTACGCCTTCAATCCCGCCGACGAGTTAGGCAACCGCCCCGAGTATGCCGACACGCTGCGCCACCTCGCCTACGGCAAGAAGGTGGTGTACAACGAACCCTTCTGGCCCAACTACCCTGCGGCAGCCGAACTGACCCTCACCGACGGTCTGCGCGGCGGATGGGCCTACAATGACCGCCGCTGGCAGGGATTCATGCGCAACACGAGCGAGCGCGTGGACGTGACCATCGATATGGAGGAGCCGACCAAGATAACATCAGTGAGTGCCTACTTCATGCAGATATGCGGCCCGGATGTGTGGATGCCCGCCAAGGTAATCATCTCAGTGTCGGAGGACGGCAAGGAGTACACCACCCTGGCCACGATAAACCACGATGTGGTGCGCACCGAGGATATATCATTCGAGAACTTCGGATGGACCGGAGAAGCCACCGCCCGCTACATACGCTATCAGGCCATCGCCGACCGAGGCGTAATCTTCACTGACGAAATCGTCGTAAACTGATAAATAGGGAGTGACTACCTAAAAACCATTAGCCGGTGCCGCGAGGCATCGGCTTTTTTTACTCTATTTTGAGTATTTCAGGCGACAGCCGGGGTGGGTAATTTTGCAACGTAAAAACCAATGCAAAATTAAGTGTAAATCCATCACGAATACCCCACCAAGGAAATGTCACGTTTCAAGCTATTTTTCACCACACTGATGCTCGCGGCCACGTCAATGACGTATGCCTCCGAGCCGTCATCATCGCCCGCCACTCCCCTGTCGCGTCTCAGCGTGGGAGGCTACGGCGAAGCCGTGTTCTCACGCAACTGGTACAGCGACGAATATCTTCGCTATATCCACCCCGAAAACTATAAGGACCGGTCACACGGCCGCTTCGACCTGCCCCACGTGGTGCTGTATCTCGGCTACGACTTCGGCAAGGGCTGGAGCATGGGCACGGAGATAGAATTTGAGCACGGGGGTGTGGAGACCGCCGTGGAGATAGAGAATGAGGAGGGCGGAGAATACGAATCCGAGGTGGAACGCGGAGGAGAAGTGGCCCTCGAGCAGTTCTGGATACAGAAGGAGTTCATGCCTCAGCTCAAACTCAGAGCCGGTATGCAGGTGGTGCCCATAGGCGCTACGAACGCCCACCACGAGCCCAACCAATTTTTTGGGGTGTACCGTCCCGAGGGGGAGAGCACCATCATGCCCTGTACGTGGCATGAGGTGGCCCTGACGCTCCTTGGCCGCGCCGGCAAATGGAGCTATCAGGTGATGCTTCTTCCGGGACTCGACAGCGAGCGCTTCGGCAACGCATCATGGATAAAATACGGGTCGGCATCGCCCTACGAATTCAAGATTGCCAACAACTTCGCTGCAGCCGTGCGCGTGGATAACTACTCCGTACCTGGGCTGCGCCTGTCGGTCAGCGGATATGCCGGCAATTCGTTCCGCAACACCCTATACCCTACGGCATCAAGCGTCAACAACGACATCAAGGGCACTGTGGCGATAGGTTCATTTGACTTTGCCTACAACGCACACGGCGTGATAGCGCGCGGATACTTTGACTACGGCCATCTGTCTGATGCCGCACGCATCTCCTCATTCAACATATCCATGTCGAACAAAAGCCCCTCGAAGCGTCAGGAGATTGCTTCCGACGCCATTTGCGCCGGAGTGGAAGCCGGCTACAACCTGTTCGGCCTCAGCCCCTCGCTCACAGCCGCAGGACAGCGCTTCTACCTCTTCGGACGCTATGACTACTACGACGCGATGTATCGTATGGAAAAGGGTAGCCGTCTGAACTGGACCCACCGTCACCGCGTGGCCGGAGGTGTCAACTGGTATCCCATCAAGCAGGTCGTAGTCAAGGGTGAATACTCCGTCGGGCTGCTCGACGCGCCTTATAACAACGAGCCCTCACTCTCCATAGGCATAGCATATTCAGGCTTCTTCCTCTGATTCCCTTTTACACGAATTATAATCACAACATCACATATCAGACAATGAAAACCAACTTTAAATTCCTGATGATGGCCACAGCCATGACCGTAGCCTCGGCCTCATTCACCTCATGTTCATCCGATGACCCTGATTCACCTTCGGACCTGAGCGGCAAGGAAGCCACCCTGCGCAGCGCCGTAGAGGAGTACGTGGACTACACCGTCATCCCCACCTATACCGCCATGGCCGATGCCGCCGTGGAACTCGCCGAACTGTGCGAAACCATCCGGAGCAAGTATGAAGCCGGAACACTCACCAACGAGGATATCGTGAAGGCTGGAAACGTGTGGAAACAGGCCCGCAAAAACTGGGAGCTGTCCGAGGCATTCCTTTTCGGCCCCGCCGCCAACCACAATATCGACCCGCACATCGACTCATGGCCTCTTGACAAGACAGCGATGGATAACCTCCTAAAGGATATCGTGGCAGGAAAGCAGTGGGACCTCACCAACAACGGCGGATACGGCCTCATCGGCTTCCACGCTCTCGAGTATGTGCTCTATACCCTCACGGAAGATGAAAACAGCTCACAGCCCCACTCTACGAACTATGCGCCCGGCGAGGTAGAGTACATGGTAGCCGTGGCCAACGACCTGCGCGACCAGTGTGTATGCCTCGAGGCTTGCTGGGCCGGTACGGACAATATCTCGGAAGCCAAACAGGCCATTCTCGAAGAGGCCGAACTGGACTATGAGGAGGAGTACGGCTGGGAGATGAAGAACTCCGGTCAGGCCGGCTCGCACTTCAAGACCTATCAGGATGCCGCACAGGAGATAATCCAGGGCTGCATAGATATAGCCGACGAGGTAGGCAACACGAAGATAGGTCGTCCCGCCACGGGAGCCGGTGAGGAGGACAAGAACTACATCGAGTCGCCTTACAGCCTCAACTCAGTGGAGGACTTCGCCGACAACATCATATCCATACAGCGCTCATACTTCGGCACCCGTCAGGGCCGCGCATCACTCAGCTCATATATCCGCTCCATCAATCCCGAGCTTGACAATGAGGTGGCCACCGCCATAGACGATGCCATCGCGGCCATACGCGCCATCCCCGAGCCTTTTACCAAGACAGCGACAGGTCCCGAGGCCAAGGCTGCCGTAAAGACCGTGGGCACCGACCTCGTCAACACCCTCAACAAAGTCAACTACGCCCTCACACGATAACTCAGAACATACATGCGCAAAAACCACATATTTCATTTATCAGCGGTCAGCCTCGTGTCAGCGGCTGTGTCAGTGTCGTTAGCCTCATGCTCCGACTCTGACGAGAAGATTACCGACACTCCTGTCGAACAGGCCGAACTGCCCGAATGGTACTACTCGGGAGGTGAACTCGCCACCTCCCCCCTCTTCACCGCCAACGCCTTTGAGCAACCTACCGAAGCGGTGGCACGTCAAGGGTTGTATCAGTCATTCAAAAATGGCGAAGCACTCTTCGAGAAGCCGTTCATGGCCAATCCCACGGGGGTCCGCTCAGGCCTCGGGCCGGTGTATATCCGCACCTCATGCCTCCACTGTCATCCCAACTACAGCCACGGTCAGCGTATCGTCGAAGGTAAATTCTCGACCAATGACCCGGGCAACGGCTGTCTGCTGGTAGTGTATAATCCCGAGAACGACGCCTACGTGTCATGGCTCGCCGGTATGCCTCAGTCACATGCCGTGAAGCCTTTCAAGGCGCCCCTTGACGAGAGTCAGATTACAGTGAGATGGATTGACGCCATAGACGAGTGGGGCAACCGCTTTGACGACGGCGAGACCTACGAGCTGCAATACCCCGAGGTAACCATGCCCGCCTCGGCCATCTACGTGGTCAATCAGGGCTACACCCTGCCCACCGACTACGCCGTGAAGCTTGAAAGCACTATTGGCATCTGCGGTACGGGCCTGCTCGACGCTATTGACGAAGCCGACCTCAAGGCCCAGTATCTCAAGGAGGAGAAGGACGGCTTCATGCCCAACGGACTCAACACAGCCTTCTGGCAGAACGGTGACTGGAACTCCATGTACACCAACACGCTGCAGGGCGACGGCACCAAGTATGCCCGCCGATTCACCTATGCCCTCTCACGCGGGCCGCTTCAGGATGCCGCA
>CAZNBC010000075.1:0-7035 GCA_964571125.1 uncultured Bacteroides sp. | reverse complement strand
ACGGTTGTCAATGGCCTCGCCTACGACAATCATGGTGGTGAGGGTCAGGTTGTTGTCGTGGACTATTGAGGCTAATTGGTCAAGACGTCCGCGATAGATGCGCTGGTCGGGCCAGGTGAGATGGTAGCAGGCTGCCACGGGGGTCTCGGGGGGATATTCGGTGAGCAATTCCTCCTGCACTTTATCGACTATTGAGGCCGAGAGGAAGATGCACATGGTAGACTGGGAGCGGGCAAGGAGGTGGAGTTTTTCCTTGTCAGGCATGGGTGTGCGTCCCTCGCCACGGGTGAGGATGATGGTCTGTACCTTTTCGGGGATGGTGAATTGTGAGCACAGTTCAGCCGCGGCGGCCTGAAATGAGGATATGCCGGGGGTGATATGGTAGCTCATGTTGTACTCGTCAAAGTATCGCATCTGTTCCTCAATGGCGCCGAAGATACAGGGGTCGCCGGTATGGAGGCGCACTATCAACGCACCTTTATCGTAGAATTCCTTCATCAGCCGGAATTGCTGCTGCAGGTCGAGGTCGGCGGAACTTCTCACTGTGGCATTGGGTTTGGCGCAGTCAGTGAGAGCTTTAGGTACCAGGCTGCCGGCATAGAGTATGAGGTCGGCCGTTTCAAGAAAATGTCGGCCTCTGACCGAAACGAGGTCGGGATCACCGGGACCGGCACCTACTATCTCGATATGACCGTGACGGGCGTGACTATGCTCCATGGCCAAAGCTACCGTGAAGTTCTCACCCTTGATTTTTTCGACTTCAAGAGTATATGCTCCGCTCGCAAGGAGTGCCGAGGCTTCAGCAACGCTCGGTGTGCCTACGTGCTCCGCTACTTTCTCGCTCGGATTGGGGACGGTGACTTCGGCCAGTTCCTCTGTGGTGAAAAATTCGGTACGGAAAGGAAGTATCTCAAGTACTTCCTCGTCTTTCTTGACATCTATGCTGGCTATGCGACTGATACTTGCGCGATATATACCGGCTTCGTCTATAGCCTTGAGGATTTTTTCCGCAACGGTCTCGGGATAGGACGGATGGTGAGCCAACCCTACACCGGCCACCATGCACTTGGGTATATAGGTGAGCGAAAGACGACTCTCAAAGGACAGACACCGTGGGGTGACGGCTATGATGAGATCGTAATCCTTCTGAGGGATGTCGGAGAGGGAGTAGTAGATATCTACATGACCCGGAAGTGAGGTCTCGAGGAAGTCCGTGCCGCGGTCACGTACCTCAAGCAAAAGTGCCGTGGGGCGCAGATTGACAAAGTGAGCTATTATGGCGTTCATCTCGCCGTGGTGCGAAATACCCCAATCGAAACGCTGTCCGAGAGTGTCAAGGGGCCACAACCCCATGAGGTCGGAGTGGGTTGTGACTACCGGAGTGGCTCCTATCATGCCTGCAATGGCCGATGCGAGTCTGTTGGCACCGCCTACATGGCCCGAGATGACCGGTATGGCAAACCGTCCTGTGGAGTCCACGCATACTACGGCGGGGTCCTCATGTTTGTCACAGACGCATGGCGCTATAGTGCGGACACAGATTCCCAACGCCCCGACAAACACTATTCCGTCAAACTTCTTGAAAGCTCCGGAAACGAAGTCGGAGAGAGAGGCGATGTGCTCGGTGTCTTCCTTTCCGGAAACGGTAGTGAAGATGGTGCTATCCTGAAAGTTGGATTTGATGAGTCCGGCTATAGGCAAAGCCGTTTCACCGGGAGCTATAACTGCTATCTTCATTTCTGTGCGGTAATTATGGTTATCGGGTGGTAGGAGTCAATGGTTACGGTCATGGAGTTGATAATCCGGAGACCTAAGGTTTGTGCTGAGGAGATGAACCGTTCTTTGCTTTCCTTTCTCACGGCATTGATGACAATTCTGCCGCCGGGGAGCAGTGATGACGAGGCTTTGGTCATGACTTCAAAGAGGCGTCCACCATACCCTCCGATGAATATGGCGTCGGGGGCCGGAATTCCGTCAGTGTCGGCAGTCAGAAAGTCACCGATGAGAGCGGTGATACCCGGAGCACCGAATTTGCGGCTGTTCATTTCCATAAGCTCCTCCCCTTCAGGACGTGTCTCGAAAGAGTAGACCTTGACGTGGGGAAACTGCAGACGCGCTTCGATGGAGATGGAGCCGGTGCAGAAACCGATGTCCCACAGTGTGGTCGCTGAAGGTAAACCAAGCTCACGCAGGGTGAGGAGCCGGATAGGAGCCTTGGTAATCATCCGTTGGCGGCCATGCAGCAGTGAAAATTCGCTGTCAGGTATTCCGAAGGGTTTTGGAGGAACCGGTCCCAAGGCCTCGAGCACTATGCAGTTAGGCATTTCAAAGCTGCTTCGAGAGGCTTCTTCGAGAGACATCTTTCTGACATCGCCTTTTTCAGCATGGCCCAAGCGGGTGCCGACATACATTATATAATCGGTGTAGCCGTAATCCAGCATCCGCTGAGCAATGGCGGCGGGGGTATGGTGGCGGTCGGTAAGGACTCCGATTTTGCGTTGACGGTTGATGAGCGCGGCATCGAACTCATGCCACGGACGACCGGTAAGTGACACATACGTCAGGTCGTCATACCGTAGGTTGATGGAATGGCAGAGCTGCTGAATGGAGTTGAAGTAAGGCACGACTCGCATCGGCACATCAGGAAATTCTCTGCGCAGGGTATTTGCGATACCGAAGAACAGCGGGTCGCCTGAGGCGAATATCACTACGGGCTCATCCGTGGCGGCATATTTCCTAAAAGTGTCGGTAAGGGGTACTTCAACCGGTATCCATGATACATCTTTATCCTCAATCAGATGTCGTACGGACTCATGATGTCTCGAAGCCCCCGACATGACGCGGGCGCTATCCATGATATGCCTGATTTCGTCGGACGGATTTAGTCGCTCGACATCGGGGATGCCTATTACGGTGAAAGACAGGCCGGAGGATGGTATAATGGATGGATTAGACATCACGACCCGGATTTATGACTTCTGCATCAGGATATGTCATTATGGCATTAACAAGGGTAGCTGCAAGATTGCTTCCGCCTTTGCGTCCTTCAACGATAATCTTGGGGATGTCGGTAAAGGGCTTGACCATGTGTTTGGACTCGCACACGTGCACGAACCCTACCGGTGCGGCAATAATGCCCATCGGCTTCACCTTATCCTTACGGATGAGGTCGCAGAGTTCCATCAGTGCCGTGGGAGCATTGCCGAACACGAATAACGCTCCTTCGGGATGTTCCGCCGCAGCAAGCCTTATTCCGGCCTGTGTGCGGGTTATTCCCTCGTTTTTGGCCATCTCGCTTGTGCGTGGGTCGCTGAGGTAGCATTTTACTTGAAGACCAAGACGTTCGCATGCGGCCTTGCGTATGCCGGAGGCGGCCATGGTGACATCTGTTATTATGGTGTCAATCCTATGTGCTGAGATGGCTTCATACATCCGTTCCACCGCCCTGTCATCACTTTTGAGAATCTCTTCCATCTCGAAATCAGCCGTAGTGTGGATAGCATGCAGAAGTGCCCATCGGTGACCCGTGGGCCACTGATGTTTCAGCAGCGGAAGAATGGTATGGAAACTGTCATTCATTATTTCGCGGCCGATGCTCTTTGATGCTTCGGAAGAGGATTTCTCCGCGGTTATCTTATATCCGCGTGGCGTAATCATCCGCCCGTCGCTGACGAATGTCTGCGAATTGCCTATGATAAGCACCGAAAGCATGTCTACACGCGAAGTGTCGAGATGGCCGAGGTCGGTAATCGCTACAGATTGGTCGGCGCGCCCTGCTTGCCGCACTATTCCTACGGGTGTTTCAGCGGCGCGTCCCTCCTCGAAGAAAATCTCTCTCAGGCGGTCAAGCTGCCAGTAGCGGCCGTGGCTTCGGGGATTATAGACTGCGGTGACGAAATCGCCCATGGCGGCTGCGCGGATACGTTTTTCTATAACCTGCCAGGGGGTGAGCAAGTCGGAGAGTGATACGATACAGAGGTCGTGCCCTATCGGAGCCCCCAACAGTGAGGCGGCTTTCTGAAAAGCACTGATGCCGGGGATTACTCTTAAGTCGAAGCCTTTCCCCTGAAGGGCGTTCATTGACTCCATCAGCGGGGCCATGCCATATATAGATGAGTCACCGGAACTGATAACCACTACGTTCAACCCTTCTCCGGCAAGACGGAAGGCCTCTTCCGCCCTTTCGGTCTCTTTTTTCATGCCGGTGTCCACGCACTTGGCATGTTCGCCTTTGATGCCGTCAATGAATTGGAAGTAGTATTTGTAACCGACTATTACATCGGCATTTCTGATAGCTTCGGCAGCGGCCGGAGTGATATCTTCAGCAGAGCCGGGGCCGATACCCACTATAGTTATGGTTGGAGTTGCCATTGAGTCCTATAATATTTTACACTACAAAGATACAAACAAAATCACTTCCGCAAAACCGCATCTTTGACTCCGCATAATCCGCCCTTTTTTGCATATCTTTGCAGAATAGTGACAGACTTTCAAGGCATACCGGCTGACGGGTAAAAAAATAAGGACCGTCTGTCGCAGACGATCCTATACTTTTAACCTTAAATCTAATACCATGAAAAAATCAGTGCAAATTAGTAATTACACTTAGGAAACAACCTAAGCACCCCGTTGGTTTAAAGCAAAGAATGAATTAACACCCTTTAACATTTGTGATGTCTGCCTGATTTCCTATTATTACGTAACTTTGTGCTTTAATCAAACTACCTGAATAAAACATATACCATTATGCGAGTAAAGATATTAGTTATAGATGATGAAGAGGCGCTGTGTGACATCCTCCAGTTCAATCTTCAGAAGGAAGGTTATGAGGTAGACGTAGCCTACAGTGCCGAGGATGCTCTGGCTCTGCCCAATCTGGCAGAATATAATCTCTTTATCGTAGATATTATGATGGAGCAGCTTAGTGGTTTTGATTTCGCTAAACGTATCCGCAATAACTCTGTAACTGAGGAGATTCCTATCATATTCTGTTCAGCCCTTAACGATGAGGATGACACCGTGATGGGATTGAACATCGGTGCCGACGACTATGTGACCAAGCCGTTTGTAGTGTCGGAAGTCCTCGCCCGAGTGCGTGCCGTGCTTCGCCGCAGCCAGGCTACACGTAAATGGACTCTCAACACCGGAAATAATATCTATGAATCCGATGTGGCTTTCCAGAAGTTGAGAATTGACCGCAATGACAAGCTCTGTTATCTTGACAATCAGGAGGTGAACCTCACCAAGACGGAGTATGACATACTCCTCTTCCTGCTTTCACACCGCAACAAAATATACTCGCGCGAAGAAATCATACGTCAGGTATGGCCCAGCGATGTTGTTGTTACCAACCGTACCATTGATACCAATATCGCACGTCTGCGTAAGAAGATCGGAGAGTATGGCAACAACATTGTGACACGTCTGGGATTCGGATATGGCTTCAAAGAGATTTCATAAATATCAGTGGCGTCTCTTTTTCCCCATCGTAGGCATGATGTGGTTCCTCATCATCGTGCTTGCCGTGTATCAGTACAACCGTGAGGTTACTTACCGTACAGAGACTATTCACAAGCAGTTGGCCCTGATCAATAACCGAATTATTGACGCGTACGAGCAGGATATCAGTCTTGTGCCTTTCATGAACTTCTTAGGGCGCTATTTTGATAATTCCGTGTTTGATGAGGTGTCGGTATCGGTTTATGACCGCGACGGCAACCTGATATATAATATAGGTACTCCCCCGCTGGTGCATCTGACAGGCGATGAGGAGATTGACGGCGTGGGTTCGCCCTCCGACGGAGAGTCAATAAAGGGCCTTAAGGAGGCGGACAAGGGCATGTTCTATTATACGGTGCGTAAGAGTTCCGATGGTCAGATACTTGTCCATACCGCCATGCCCTATACAATGAGTATCACGGAGGCTATATCGGCCGAGCAGGATATGTGGATACTGATGATAGCCATAGCCATCATTGTGACGATAATAGCCTACTATACCACATCTTACCTGAGCAGGAATATAGGGATGCTTCGTGACTTCGCCACATATGCGGCCTCCGACGGGTCATTTAAGATTGACGAAAATAAATTCCCCCACGATGAGTTGGGCGACATTTCGCGTCAGATTGTAAAGCTTTGGCGTGAAAAGGATGCGGCGATTCAGGCGAGCAACCGTGAGCATGAGATAGCCCTCCATGCCGTCGAAGAAAAAGCGCGCATAAAGCGTCAGCTCACTAATAATATCAATCACGAGCTGAAAACTCCTGTCGGCGTTATCAGAGGTTATCTCACATCTTTGGCTGACACTCCCGACCTTGATGAGGAGACGAAGGAAAGATTCCTGTCACGTGCACGCGACAATGTGGAGCGTCTGTGCAGTCTGCTTGACGATGTAAGCAGCATCACCCGCCTTGAAGATGGTGGCAGCAATATACCTGTGAGTGATGTAGACTTCCATGATATATGCTATTCGGTGCGCAATGACATCATTACAGCCAAGATGTTGCCCGAGAATGTTACCTTCCAATTTGATATTCCTCTGGAATGTAAGGTGAAGGGTAATCATGGATTGCTTACCGGCGTGATAGAGAATCTGGTTAAGAATGCCCTTAAGTACTCTCACTGTACGGAATTCGGTGTGCGTATGATTGCCGAGTCGGCTCATTACTATACGTTCAGTTTCTATGATAATGGCACCGGTGTAGGCGAAGAGCATATTCCCCGCCTCTTCGATAGATTCTATCGTATTGACAGTGGACGCTCGCGCAAGGCCGGAGGTACCGGTCTCGGACTTCCCATCGTCAAGAATACGATTGAGGCGCTCGGTGGTACAATCACCGTGAGGAACCGCTCGACCGGAGGTCTTGAATTCCTCTTCACTCTGGAGAAGTGGGTACAGTAAGTTAGTGACGGACAGAGAAATATCAGTCCGTAACCTATACCAAAATAAAGCGGGCCGTGTCAATCACTGACACGGCCCGCTTTATCGGTTTCCAATAGGTAATTTTCTAAGGTAAAAAAGATTGTTTGGTT
>CAZNBC010000074.1:0-7123 GCA_964571125.1 uncultured Bacteroides sp. | reverse complement strand
CCCGAGACAGGCCGCATTGCCATCTACTACGGCTGTGCCGACTCCTGCACCGGCCTCGCTTTCGGCTACATCCCCGAAATCGTGGAGTGGACAAGGAAGAACGGCATCATCTGATTTTCCCCAAAAACTCCCATACATTTAGGGCTACGCACTCATCGGTGCGTAGCCCTAAATTAATATTTGACATACCTACCCACGAAAAAGGCAACTCGCTAAATCCGCATGACCATTCCGTTGCGTTCAACGAAATGGTTGACATAGGCTCCGATACTGACACATAAATAGATACCTTCCAGTTTTCACATCTTGACTGCTATCTTACAGTGCAGAGGTAATCCAGCTTAATCCATTATTACTCAGGAATTAATCAGTACACAAGTTGAAAGCGTGGTCTGTCACTTGATTTTGACGGTGATGGGGAGGGAGTTGAGGGTTGCTTCAAAGAGGCGGTCGGGCGATAGGGGAAAGACTCCGGGAAGGGTGCAGGGCATCACGACATCACCGGTCTTGAGGGTGCAGTAGTGGCTCACAGCCTCAATGGCTTCGTCAATACGCAGCTCGTCGGGAGTGAGGACCACGGAGAGATCCTGCCACTTCACATCAAGGGACATAGGATTTTGTCCGGATTCATCGGACGTCAGCGACTGCCACGGGCCAAGAGTTATACAGCTGTCGAAAGCGTTAATAATATCGGAATTGCCGGCTCCGAATCCTACAGGCCTAATACGCAGGGCAAGCGTAACAGCATCGTAGTATCTTGAGGCATATTTGCGCCCTATCTCCTTACCGAGACGACTTATGCGGAAGGCCGGTGCGACGTGCCCCTCCCATTCCGATGCGAAGTCGGGAAGAAAAAGCGGACGATTAGCTACTGTGATGGCTGAATCGTGCAGAATATCTATCTCCGGAGGGAGGGCTACCTGACTACCCGCGGAACGTCTGAAAGCTATTATTTTCATTCAAGTCTCAAAACTATTACCTAAATTATAACCTGAAGCAGCCGTACAGCACTACTTACGGAAGCCGCGAAGGTCGTCAAGACGATTGTACATCACAGCCAAGTGGGCGTATATCGAAGTGTTCTCTATGGCGATACCCTCGGCCGTACGTATACGTACCGGGGTGAAATTCCACAACGCACGAATACCGGCGGCAACCATATCGTCAGCCACACCCTGCGCAACCTCTACCGGCACCGTAATAATACCTATCTCGGCATTGAATTCCTCACGGCGCTCAGGCAGCTCTTCGATTGAAAACACCGGCACACCGTTAATGGAACGCCCTATAAGGTCGGGATTGACGTCAAAACCGGCCACGATATTGAGTCCATAGCGCGCAAGGCCTGAATCACTGATTAATGCTCCGCCAAGCGAACCCACACCCATTATCACCGCATTGTGGCGCGAATCAAACCCGAGGAAGTCCTTGAGTTCCTTCTCCAGCTCAGCCACTTCGTAGCCTATGCGGGTCTTACCCCTGATGCTCAGGAATGACAGATCCTTGGCTATCTGCGAGGCATCGACGTTTAGTTCACGCGCGATTGCGGTAGACGACACATACTCCACTTTGCGCGAGTGGAGCAGACTCACGTAGGCCAGGTACCACGGCAAACGGCGCAGGGTAGGTTCAGGAAGTATTTCGTGTGACATATCAAATATCTTAATAACGCGACATGGTGGAGAATCGCCCGGTGCCCGAAGAATTGCGAAGATTCATGTTTCGGGAATTATTCATGCGATTGTTATTATTTCGGTTAGTGCCTCCGGGCATGAAGTAATCGTCCTCGTCCTCCTCATCATCATTGTTCTTAGTCACCTTCTGACCCTTTTTCGTCTTCGGACGGTTTTTCTTGATATCCTCCGGCTTCTGTTTATCCACGGGTAGCTCGGTGATATTCCATGACTGCTCCACATCCCAGTTCTGTCGCAGCACTATCTTCTTCGGATAATAATACACCTCCTCGGGTTGTATGGAGTCGGCTACATTTCCCGTATCCCACTTGCCATTCTCATTGGCGTCGATAAACAGTCGGGCATAGTATGTGCCGGGGTTAACGTATTGGAAAGTAACGCGTGAATTTACCACCGGAGCGGTACGCACCACCCCATCGCTACTGTTGAGCATCTGAGCCACGGCACTACGCCCGTCAAGCCCCTCTATGTTCAGGGTAAGCGAGGAATACTCCTCAGCCTTTTTTATCGAAAATTCCAGATTAAGCGGTGCATTCCACTTGCCATAAATACCATAGACCGACGCCGAGTCCACGCGCAACCTGTAACGACCTCCGGGCGTCCAGGCGTAATCGGCTCTCAGGACCATCGGACGTGTGGGTATGGGATGACTGAGCTGAGGCCGCTCCAGTTCTATCCACACCGAGTCCTCCGTATATTCGAGATGCACGGCCGCGGGGTCAAAGCGGTCTATCGGCTCCTCCGCCTCTATGACTATGGCCTGAGTCATATCAACCGTTCCTCCCAGACGTGACGATATCTTGAAGAAAACAATAGGCTCCTCTATGATGGAATCTGCGGGTATGGAATCAGTATGCTCCTTCTTCTTTTCAGCCTCTTTCTCTTCCTTCTCCTTGTCTCTGTTCCTCTTCTTTGGGGCCTTCATGAACATCTTGAGAGTATCCGTAGTCCATGACAACTTGTCAAGCGAGTCGGTACGCAGATAGCGCGCTTCCACAAGCACCGAATCCATATTGATAATCACCGAGTCGCGTATCCAGTATTCGAGCGTGTCGCGTGTAGCCGAACCGTTGAGCACAGCCCAACGGTCAATCAACTCCCCGGCACGCGGGCCATTGATGATACGTATCTCAGGCAACGTATCAGCGTGGTCGGCGAATTCAAAATACATCTTGTTACGCACACTGCGCTCATACTTCGTCATGTATTGTGCCTTGTAGTTCTCGTTAAACCACGTCAGCAGTATATCATCGGGCAGATAGCGCGTCATGGCCTTCTCCACTATGGAGTCTGTGCCATCCACGGCCACAAGAGTATCATTGTATGTCGCGGGGGTTGCCTCCGGGCTTACCGTCACGTCGTAAAACGCTATATTCTCCGAGCGGTCCCACTTATAATCGCGGTTCACGTCATTGATGGCGAATATGCGGTAGGTACCCTCCTTAAGATTACGCAGAGTAAACTGCCCCAGTTGATTGGTCTTGGTGATACGTTCCATCGGCAGAGTGGTCAAGGCCGTATCCGAAAGATTGCTGTACACACCTACGAGCATACCCTGAGCCGGCTCGAGATTCTCGGCCTGAAATACCATACCGGATATCTGAAGCGTATCGATAAAATCACCCGTGGAGAAGTCAGTTGCAAATCCGTCAAGCACGTTGCCCTCGTTGAGATCCTTGATCGCATCTGAGAAATCAATGGTATAGGTAGTATTGGGCAAAAGTGAATCGCGCAGCTCCACCGTTATACGCTGTCCGTTGGCGCTCACCGAGGGAGGGGTAATCTGTGCCGGTGACACCACCACCTTTGACATGGCATCATCCAGCGATACATTCTCGTTGAAGTAGAGGTTAATCCTCGGGCGGGTCACATTCAAGGCTCCCGGACCGGGATTACTGTGCACAAACACAGGTGGAGTCTCGTCACGCGGGCCACCCTGAGGACGCCCCATATTGGCGCACGCGGCAAGCAGAAGGGCTCCCACCACACCCACCAAAAGGCGCATATATATCAGTGAAGATCTGTTCAAACGGTTCATATCTGCAAATGTACGAAAAAAACTGCTTGCGAAATCCGCCGATACTTCCTAACTTGCACTCCCAAATCCTCTCTCCCACACAAACCATATTCCTAAACCAATAAGAATTAAAAATGACATCATCATCCATTTTTTCCCGCATATTCTCATTGGCCCCATTCCAAGACCGACGTTGGGTGTGGTTGCTGGCCATGTTCATCTGTTTCATGTGGTTTGACGTAGAATGGTGCATGGCAACTACATTCACATCCTTCTCGCGCGCCGAAACTTATATCAATGCTGCCGCGATTTCTCTGCTGCTATCCATGCCGGTGATGGTATGGGGCCGAAAATGGATCCAAGGCGTTCTGCTCGTGGCGGTTTGCATCTGGCTTGAATGTAACCTCATCTACAGCCGTACATATTTCAATGCCATCCCCTTGGAGAGCTACGCGCTTGCCGGCAATCTGAGCGACTTCACCTCTTCGGTCACCGACTCCCTACGTCCCGCCGACCTCGGCTTCCTGATTATCGCATCATGTGCCATAATCTTCGGGTGCCCCAAGCGAAAGACCGCACTGACCGCCACGCGTACAGTCGTTCCCTATATCGCCTACCTACTCGTAATAAGTATGGCGGCCGCCATACTCCTCGCCCTGCGAGGAGGGCTGCGTCAGGCCTGGGATGACCTTGAAAATTGCCACCACCACTCGATGAGAGTACCTATGTACACTGTCGCAGGGTCACTTATCCACGACTTCATCACCGATACGGCCACTCCGTCGGAGGATGACCGCAGCATGGTCAACGACTGGCTTACTTCCCACAATTCACAGACTTCACAGACAGCACCGGTAGAAGGCAATTACTCTTCTGCGGTGATTGTGATGTGCGAATCGCTTGAAAGCTGGCCCATTGGGCTGACTCTCGAAGGAAAAGAGATAACACCCAACCTCAACCGGCTCGTAGCTGACTCAACCACACTATACGCTCCTCATGTAGTATCACAGGTAGGCCCGGGACGCAGCATAGACGCGCAGCTCATTATCAATGCCGGTATGCTGCCCATGCAGCGTGGAGTGTACAGCATGAAAGTGCCTTTCAACCGCTACTATACCCTCAATCATGCCTTAAGCGAAAGAGGCGGACGCAGCTATCTGCTCACGGTAGACAAACCCGTAGTATGGAATCAGGGTGCGGTAGCCTCGTCATTCGGAGTAGACACCTTGCTCACCAAGCAGGATTGGGTTATGGAGGAACAGGCCGGAGGTTATCGCCTTAAGCTCGGCGACCGCTCTTTCCTGCGCCAGGTCACCGAAAAGATGCGCTCCGGTGAAATATTCCCCGAGGGAGAATCCGCACTCGTACAACTCATAACCTACTCGGGACATAATCCCTTTACACTCCCGGAGGAGCTTGACAACCTGAAGCTGACAGGCGAATATCCTGATGTGGCACGACGCTATCTCACAGTGGCTCACTACACCGACGAAGGGCTCGGAATATTGCTTGACTATCTGCGTTCACGCAGCGACTACGACCGCACACTCGTAGTCATCACCGGCGACCATGAAGGACTTGCCGACTATCGCGCCGCGCTCACCGAGCAACTCCCCTACGTCAACCCGGCTCAGCATGTGCCTCTAATCATAGCCAACGCTCCGCGCGGAGGAGAGTATGATGCTGTCGTGGGGCAGATCGACATTTATCCCACCCTGCTAAATGCGCTTGGTCTTGGCAGTTATCCTTGGCACGGGATGGGTACCGATATCCTCAGCGAGGCCCATCCTCATGCGGCAGTCAATTCCTCAGGTATGCTTGAAGGCGATACCTTAGCTCTTGACCCCGCCATCAAGACATCACTGCTTAACGCCCGTAAAGTCTCGGACCGCATACTGCGCTACAATCTCCTTGACGCCCGGTAAACCATTTGGGTAGACTGTCTGGCGTGAGGCTATGCCGCACATCACAGAGGCCACGGGTGCCAGATATATTCGGGATGAGGTGGTGCATTGAGCGGACGGGCCGGAACACCTCCGACCACTGCTCCCGCCGGCACATCCTTAACCACCACGGCACCCGCACCGATACAGGCTCCGGAACCTATGCGCACACCATCGACAATACTCACCCCGGGGCCTATATAGACGTTATCACCGATTATGGGTGCCCCGTCGCCGTTTGACCCTATTGTGGTGAACTGCCCGATATTGACATTATTACCCAACACGGCATTGCAGTTGATGACCGTGCCGCAGCAATGCTGTATGTATAGTCCGTAACCTATTACCGTCTTCTCAGGTATAAGCAGACCGTATCCCCGCTTATAACGCCCCATCATAAACTTGGCCAAGAGATAAAAACAACCTTTACGGTGCTGCGCCAGACGGAACCAGAAGGAGAACCCCACACTTGTACGCGTGAAACCCGAGAGCCATATGCGCAGCATTGAGTCACGGCGTCCGTTATGACGGTAGGAGTCGGAACGTATAAGTTCAAGACAGTCGCGGTAGCTTTCGGGGACAGGAACCCGTATCAAGCCCTCCCCAACGGAGTATTCTTTGTATTGCATGAGTACAAAGATAGAAGTTTGTATAAATATACGGAACAGCTTTGCATAATCTTACCGAAAAAATTTGTCTTCATTCAGAAAAGTACTTACTTTTGCAGAGTGCGCACGAGTGTGAGTCCGTCAACGTCCCGCCGTGCCGCACTACCTTAAACTTGCTACTTTAAACTAATATTCATATTACCCCATCATTATGAAAAAGATGATCGAAGAAGCCTTTGCCAAGCATTTCGGCGGAGAAGGCATTCTCTACGTGGCCCCGGGCCGTTTCAACCTCATAGGCGAACACACTGACTATAACGGCGGATTCGTATTCCCCGGCGCTATTGACAAGTTCATTATGGCCGACATACGTCCCAACGGCACCGACAAGGTACGTCTCTATTCTATCGACATGGACGCCACATGTGAGTTTGGCCTTAACGAGGAAGATGCACCCAAGGAACAGTGGGCACGCTACATCTTCGGTGTGTGCCGCGAGATCATCAAGCGTGGTGGTGAGGTGAAAGGCTTCGACGCCGTATTTGCAGGCAATGTGCCCTTAGGTGCAGGCCTGTCATCATCGGCCGCTCTCGAGAGCTGCTTTGCCAATGCCCTCAACGACCTCTTCAACGACAACCGCTTCCCCCGCATGGAACTGGCCAAAATCGGACAGTCAACCGAACACAACTATTGCGGTGTGAACTGCGGTATCATGGACCAGTTCGCTTCCGTACACGGTAAGAAAGACTATATCATGCGCCTTGACTGCCGCTCAGGTGAGTTTGAGTATTTCCCTATCCGCCTCAACGGATATAAGCTGGTACTCGTTGATTCTCGCGTGAAGCACGAACTCGTTGACTC
>CAZNBC010000073.1:0-7225 GCA_964571125.1 uncultured Bacteroides sp. | reverse complement strand
AAATCCCCCGGATGCCGAGCGGCATCCGGGGGATTTGATTTTTTTGGGAAGCTATGGAAGCGGCTTAGCTATAGCCGCTATTTTAGCTGACTTGGTCAGCCGGCTAACATTTCGTGAAGGATAGCCATGGCGCGCGGCACTGCGGCGCGTACAGGCTCGGAGAGGGTGGTGCCTAAGGAATCGTACTTCTTGACACTGCAGACGATCATCTCCGTGTCGGGGCAGTGGCCGGTGAGTGTCAGGGCTTCGAGGAGGTCCTTGAGGCCTATCTCATGGACGGTGACGAGAGGAGGAAATTCGCCGAAGGAGGGGCGAAGACGGCGCACGGTGCCCACCGGGTAGGAGTCAAGGGCGGCATCTATGACGATGAGGCGGGAGTAGTTCTGAATGTATCCCATGAGATGGAGTCCGGCGCAACCTCCGTCGAGGAGGTCTGCGCCGGGAAGCCATGCATTGGAGCGTTCAAGTTCCTGAATGACGTGAATGCCGAATCCTTCGTCCTGAAGCACGAGGTTGCCTATGCCGAGTACGAGGGTGTCATTTTTGGTCATCTTCGGGGAAGTTGTCGGGGTCGCAGTCATTGACTATACGCTGTATGAGTGTCTTAGACTCGCGGGCCTCGCGGCTGCGTATGTTTATGAAGTCGCGGAGCACGTCGCGGCGTATGAACTTCCAGCCACCGATCATGGAGGAAGCGATACCGTTACGCTCGATATAGTCGTGGTAGAATACGAGGTAGACGTGGATAATGACGAACAGTATGAAGGCCCACATGAGGAAGTGGTGGATGTAGCGCACCACGAAGAAGCCGTTCATATTGAAGAGCATCCATGTGGTGGCCGGTTCGGCCACGTTGTTGGTGGTGACGAACATCATCATGAATCCTGTGGCGGTCTGCACCACCGAGAGGAAGAGGAGCCCGAGGTAGGTGGTGGCGGCGAGGGAGTTGTGGCCTATGTCGTAGACGGGGTGTTTGGTCAGCAGCAGTATGTCGACCTTGAGGGTCTCGAAAATGCTGTGCCACTGGCGGCGTGTCATGGGTATGAAGTTCTGCCAGTGGGCGAAGTGATTGCCCGCAAAGGCCCAGTAGACGCGGAAGGCGATGTTGACGGTGAAGAGCATACCGGTGACGAGATGGGTCATGCGTACCCAACCGAACCAGTAGTTATGTACGGCTTCGGTGGATTGCTGCACGGCCGGCGGGTTACCTATGATGTAACCGGTAATGCAGAGTATCACGATGAAGAGTGCGTTGAACCAGTGGAAGAATCTCACGGGTACCTCCCACACGTACACTTCGACAAGATTACGTCGGCGGCTTTTCATAAATGAAATGAGCTTTAAGAGTATGGGGATGAGTGAAACTTACTGGCAATTGACATCCACGCGGTGGATAACGGTGCCGTTCTCGTCGTAGAGATGCACGGCGCAGGCCATGCAGGGGTCGAACGAGTGGAGGGTGCGCACGATGCTCAAGGCCATCTCGGCGCTGTCGGCGGCCATGCCCTGTACGGGAGTGCCGATGACGGAGGCTTCGAAGGCTGAGTGCTGACCCATGGGGTCGCGGGGCGAACCGTTCCATGTGGTGGGCACCACCATCTGATAGTTGGCTATCTTGCCGTCGGTGATGTGCGAATAGTGGGCCAGGGCGCCGCGCGGGGCTTCGCTGAGGGAGTATCCCTTGCAGTCTTTGGGCCATGACGAGGGTTCCCACTTGGAGCCGTTGAACATGGATTCGTCGCCGCCCTTTATGTTGTCAATGAGGGCGTTGAAGCTGCGGCCCATGTATTCGGCGGCCTCTACGGCGTCCATTGCGCGGGCAATGATACGTCCGGCTGTGGAGAACATGTGCTGGAGGGTCAGGCCGCAGTCGCGTCCGTTAAACTTGTTGGCGAGCTGCTGGAGGCGTGCCACGGAGCGGTCGGTGAGGTCGCGGGTGAGTTCGTTGCCTGAGGCGTAATTGACGGCCATACGTGCCAGAGGGCCAACCTCCATAGGCTGATTGCGGTAGCGGGGGGTCTTGATCCAGCTGTAGGGACGGTCGCCGCCAAGCCAGTCGAACTGTGACGTGGGGCCAGTGTAGTCCAGGTATGTCTCACCAATCGAGGGGTGGAGGCCACGGTCTTTGCCGACGGAGTATTTGTACCAGGCGTTGTTGACAAACTCCTGAAGGCCGTCGAGGGCTTCGGGGTCGAACTCCTCGATACGGGTGAGGTCGCGCCCCATGACAATGCCGCGGTGTGACATGTAGGTGTCGGTATCCCCGTAGCGTGTAGCGGGGAAATCACCGTAGGAGAGGTAGTTGGTGAGGCCTCCGCCGATGTTGAACCACTGGGGATAGAAGGCCATGATGGCGAGTGCGTCGGGGAGGAACACCTCGTTGGCGAAGCTCTGCACCTGTTCGATGATGCTGCTCACGAAGTCAAGGCGGTCCATGTTGATGGCGTTGGGGTTCTGCATGTTGATGGCACACGCCATGCCGCCCACGAGGTAGTTGGGGTGGGGATTCTTGCCGCCGAAGATGGTCTGTATCTTGCCTATCTCCTTCTGGAATTCGAGGGCCTGGAGGTAGTGGGCGAGACCTATGAGATTGACTTCGGGGGGCAGCTGATAGAGTTTCGAGCCCCAGCACCAGCGGGAGGTGGAGAAGAGGTTGTTCTTGGGATTGGCCTCAAGGAATTTCTTGACCTTGCGCTGCACGTCGGCGAAGTATCCGGGCGAATTCTTGCCCCAGGGGCTGTATGAGTCGTTAATGGGGGTCAGGCTCTGGGCTATGCGCGAGGCTTCGGCGGGGTCACCTTTGAGGGCGCCCACGATATCTACCCAGTCGAGGGCGTCGAGCTGATAGAAGTGTACCAGATGGTCGCGGCTCTGAAGGGCACCGAGCATCACGTTGCGCACCATCTCGGCATTGAAAGGTATATCGATATTTAAGGCGTTCTCGATGGAGCGCACCGAGGCCAGGCCGTGCATGGAGGTGCACACTCCGCACACACGCATCACGTAGGCCCACACATCGCGCGGGTCGCGGTCCTTGACTATGATTTCTATGCCGCGCACCATAGTGCCGGTGGAATATGCCTCGGCTATCACGCCGTCGCGTACCACGGCTTCCATGCGCAGGTGACCTTCGATTCGGGTCACCGGATCTACTACCACTTTAATTTCCATCTACTTCGTCTTTTTTAACAGGTAACTCTTCGTTGTTGAGTATGAGCTTGCGCTTCTGAATGTTGGTGACCACGGCGTGAACGGCCACTCCGGCCAGTGTGAGCACCGTGGCTGCGGCTCCCACCTTGTCGGCGGTGGCTTCGATACCTACGCCGTGTACCGAGGGGAGGTGGCTGTACATGGGCTCCTGGTCAAAGTAGCCCGGTTCGGCACAGCCTATGCAGGGGTGACCCGACTGGATGGGATAGGACACGCAGTCGTTCCATTTGATGATACCGCATGAATTGAAGGTGTTGGGGCCCTTGCAGCCCATGTAATAGAGGCAGTAGCCTTTCTTGGCGTTTTCGTCGTCGAAACTCTGCACGAACATGCCCGCATCGTAGAAGGCGCGGCGGTAGCATGTGTCGTGAATACGGTTTTTGTAGAACATCTTGGGGCGACCCATGTTGTCGAGCTCGGGGAGACGTCCGAAGGTGATGTAGTAGACGAGCACTCCGGCCATGACATCGGCTATGGGAGGGCAACCCTGAACGTTGATTACCGGCTTGCCCGAGATGAGGCGGTGTACAGGCTTCGCCTCTGTGGGGTTGGGGTGGGCGGCCTGGATGCAGCCTGAGCTGGCGCAGTTGCCCCAGGCTATGATGGCCGCGGCTCCCTCGGCCTCTTCGCGGAGTATCTCCTCGGCCGAGCGTCCGGCGAGGGTGCAGTAGCCGTACGAGCCGGTGGGAATGGCGCCTTCGACGCAGAGTATGTATTTGCCGTAGTTTTCCTTGATAGAGGCGTCCTTGGTCTCTTCGGCCACATGGCCGGCGGCGGCCATGAGCAGGTCGTCGTAGTCAAGACTCAGCAATTCAAGGAGTATCTTGCCCACAAGGGGATGTGAGGCACGGATGAATGACTCGCTGCAGCAGGTACACTCCTGAAAGTGCTCCCAAATGACGTGCACGCGCGGTTTGCTTTCGAGAGCCTCCACTATCTGGGCCACACCGCTTTGGTGCAGTCCCATCATGGCACCCATCATGCCGCAGAATTTCAGGAATTCGCGTCGGGTGTAGCCCTTGGCCTTAAGCTCTTCGTAGAAGGTCTTCTTTGCCATAGTCGGTTCTATATTGGGGTATTGGTTATATATGTGCGATTAGTGATGAGTTTTCTCTTGTCGTGGGTATCAGCAGATACGTGGCAGTTGCTCGCCTGAGAGCATTTCTACGGCGCGGCGGTTGCCCAGCGGCATACGGAGCCACACGCGCGGCCCTTCGGTATCGGCGGGAAGTACCCGTCCGATGATGGCGCCGCGTGAGCCGTGGGCACTGCGGCGTACGGCAGCCAGCGCTTTGTCGGCTTCGTCGGCGGGCACTACGGCTATCATTATGCCCTCGTTGGCCACATACAGCGGGTCGAGCCCGAGAAGTTCGCAGGCCGAGAGGACATCGGGGTCTATGGGTATCGCTTCCTGGTCTATCTCTATGGACACGCCCGAGGAGGCGGCAAGTTCGTTAAGGGTGCTGGAGAGGCCTCCGCGGGTGGGGTCGCGGAGCACGCGCAGCCCGGGGGCAACGTCAAGGATATTGTTGACGATGTCGCCCAGTGAGGCGGTATCGCTGGTGATGGATGAGGAGAATTCAAGGCCTTCGCGTACGGACATCACCGCCATTCCGTGGCGCGCTATGGGGCCGGTGAGTATCACCGTGTCGCCGGGACGCAGATTTGCGGGGTCAAGGTAGAGGTCGGGGTGTACGAAGCCTACGCCTGAGGTGGTGATGTATACTCCGTCGCAGCGACCGTGTTCCACTACTTTGGTGTCGCCCGTCACTATCTCGACTTCGGCCTCGCGTGCAGCCTCGGCCATGGTGCGGGCTATGTCGCGCAACTGCTCAATGGGCATACCCTCTTCGATGACAAACGACGCCGAGAGCCAGCGGGGCACCGCTCCGCAGCACAGGAGGTCGTTGACAGTGCCGTTGACGGCCAGGTCACCGATGTTGCCCCCGGGGAAGAAGAGCGGATGTACCACGAAAGTGTCGGTTGACATGGCTACACGCGCCCCTGACATATCCTCGACAGGAGCGGGCATTATGGCACCGTCACCCCCACGGTCAAGGTAGGGGTTGGTGAAGAAGGGGCGGAACACCTCGTCGACCAGACGCTGGGTCATGCGGCCGCCGCCGCCGTGGGCAAGCTCTACTGCCGAGTCAAGGCGGTCGGGCAGGGGACAGGTGGGGGTATTGTTCATCGCAGTCAGTTTCTAAGGTAACGGTAATGGGCGGCACATACACCCTCGGATGACACCATGGGCGCACCGACGGGATGGTCGGGCGTACACTCGCCGCCGAAAGCGGGGCAGTCAGAGGGGCTGCAAAGTCCCTTCATGATAGAGGGTGCAAGGCAGCGGGGACTGTCTGTAGGGGAGGAGGGGAGAGATGAGGGTATAGGTGTAGTTAAGTTAAAACGTTTGCGGGCATCGAATTGTTCGTATTCGGGGCGTAGGCGCATGCCTCCGCCTGAGAGCTCACCCATGCCTCGCCAGTGGCTGTCACATGGCTCAAACACTCGTTCAATGGCCTCACGGGCTTTGGGAGAGCCTTCGGGGCTGACTACGCGCCCGTAGGCGTTTGCCACTCCCGTCTCGCCGCGTTCAAGCATCTCCACGGCGCGGAGTATGCCGGCAAGCATATCTACCGGCTCGAATCCTGTGACCACTACGGGCATCTGCAGCGTGCGGGCCAGGGTATGATAATCGTCAAGTCCGGTGACCGCACATACATGGCCCGCAGCCAGGAGGGCGTCGACACGGCTCTCAGGGTCATCGACCACAGCGCGTACAGCCGCGGGTACGGTAAAGAGCGACGTGAGCAGCGAGAGGTTCTTCACCCCGCTGCGTGCTGCCGCCTCGACGAGCATGGCGTAGGCCGGAGTTGTAGTTTCAAATCCTATGGCGAAGAACACTACCTCACGCGCGGGGTTCTCGCGGGCTATGCGGAGTGCCTCCAAGGGGCTGTATAGCACCCTCACGTCGGCTCCGGCAGCCTTTGCGCGTAGCAAAGAGGAGATGGCGCCGCGGTTGGGTGAGTGGTCCGTACCGGGCACACGTATCATGTCGCCGAATGAACATACCGTCACCCCGGGGCGCATGGCAAGCTCCACAGCCTCGTCGACCGTTGAGGCCGCAGTGACGCACACGGGGCATCCCGGGCCGTGTATCATGGTGATTCCTGTCGGAAGCACCTCCTCCAGACGGTAGCGCGAGAGCGTAAACGTCTGCCCCCCGCACACCTCCATGATGCGCCATCCGCGCGTAGCCACGGCAGTGAGTCGCCCGAGCAGCGCGCGCATCGTCGCTCCGTCACGGTAGAGCGACATGTCCGTCAGGGCAGCATCGGGAGTCATCAGACGTTCCGGCCGGTTCGCGTCATTGTATGTGGCAGCGTCAGAGGTCATTGAGCGGAATTGTCACAATCAGAATTTTCAGAGGAGTTGTCGGAATAGCGTGTCATCAGCTCCAGGTCGCGCAAGGCCGCAATAGCCGTATCGGCATCCATCACAGACACCGCCACACCCGCATGGGCCACAATGTAATCGCCCACGGAGGCATCCACCGTGTCGATACACACCTGACGGCGTACGCCGTGAAAATCTACCTCGGCCATCGTCAGAAGTTCATCAGAGGCGATGGACACAATCCTACCCGGAACAGCCAGACACATAACTATATCGTTTTACTCTCTTGGACTATATTGTAAATATCTTCGGTGAATCGTAGCGACTTTTACTCCGCCAAAAAGCGGAAATCACACGTAAAGATAGCCACAAATCGCATTACATCCTCAGAAAAAAACGAAAAACTTCGCTCCGGCATAATAATTCACACCCAAAGATTGTTAGTGATAAGAAAAGTACCTACTTTTGCACCCCCGCGGACATAGTCCACGCATAAACATACAACTGCACTACTGCATATTACAACAATATATATAACCCTTTAACCCTATACTCACTATGTATTGGACACTTGAATTGGCCTCGAAGCTCGAAGACGCTCCCTGGCCCGCAACCAAAG
>CAZNBC010000072.1:0-7345 GCA_964571125.1 uncultured Bacteroides sp. | reverse complement strand
ACTCGTGGATACCAAGTATGAGTTCGGCAAGCACGACGGCAAGGTGATACTCATCGACGAGATCCACACCCCCGACTCATCGCGCTATTTCTATGCCGAGGGCTACGAGGAGCGTCTGCGCAACCACGAGCCTCAGCGTCAGCTGTCGAAGGAATTCGTACGCCAGTGGCTTATCGACAACGGCTTCATGGGTCAGCCCGGTCAGAAAGTGCCCGAGATGACCGACGAGTTCTGCGAGACAGTGTCACAGCGCTATATCGAACTGTATGAGCACATCACCGGCCAGCCTTTCGTAAAGGCCGACGAGAGCAACCTCACCGACCGCATAGCCGTGAACACCCTTGACTGCCTGCAACAGATCAACCGCTAAGACAGCCGAATGAGTTCTGACTGCGAACAAATCAACCCCTACGGCCACGACGGCCGACATAAATCACAACAGGTAGAGGCGATGTTTGACAACATCGCCCCTGCCTATGATTTTATGAACCGTGCCATGACGCTCGGCATTGACAAAAGCTGGCGCAAACTGGCCGTGCATCTTGCCAAGCGTGAGGCTCCATGCAGGGTGCTTGACGTAGCCACGGGCACGGGCGACCTCGCCATAGCGCTTGCCAAGGCCATACCCGACGCCTCGGTGATAGGCATAGACCTGTCGGAAGGAATGCTCGCCGAAGCCCGCAGGAAGGTGGAGGAAGCGGGGCTGCAGGGACGCGTGACCCTCATGCCTGGCGATTGCCTGTCGCTACCCTTCGAAGACGCATCTATAGATGTGGTCACCGTAGCCTTCGGAGTGCGCAACTTCGAGAACCTCGAGCGCGGACTGACCGAGATGCACCGTGTGCTCCGTCCCGGCGGCACCCTCATAGTGCTCGAACTTTCGGTGCCCGAGTCGAGAATAGTGCGCCCCCTATACCAAATCTACACGCGCCACGTTATACCTATGGTGGGACGCATGGTGTCGCATGACACCCGCGCCTACAGCTATCTGCCCGAATCCATCGCGGCAGTGCCTCAGGGCAATGAAATGGTTAGCCTCATACGCCGTGCCGGCTTCGAGAGCGCCACCTACCGTCCCCTCACTTTCGGAGTGTGCACACTCTATATTGGCAAGGCCTGACACGACCGGACCTCGCCGAACGCCAACATGGTCTCTTCTCTCTCTTACTCAACCGACATGAACGACATACTTGTACGCGGAGCCCGCGTAAACAATCTTAAGAATATATCCGTTGACCTACCGCGCAATCAGTTTGTGGTCATCACCGGACTTTCCGGCTCGGGAAAATCATCACTGGCCTTCGACACTCTGTATGCCGAAGGTCAGCGGCGTTATGTGGAAAGCCTCTCGGCCTACGCGCGCCAATTTCTGGGACGTATGGCCAAGCCCGAGGCCGACCTCATCAAGGGCCTTCCGCCGGCTATCGCCATAGAACAGAAGGTCAACACGCGCAATCCGCGAAGCACCGTGGGCACCTCCACGGAAATTTACGACTATATGCGTCTGTTATTCGGACGCATCGGACGCACATATTCGCCCATAAGCGGCGAACAGGTCAAGAAGCATACCGTGGATGACGTGACGGCCGCAGCCGCTTCCTACCCCGAGGGGACACGTGTGGCTGTCGTGGCACCCGTGACACTCCCTCAGGGGCGCACTCTCGCGCAACAGCTTGACGTATATGTCAAGGAGGGGTATTCGCGCCTGATGAAGGACGGCGAATTCGTCACCATCACCGACATGCTGAAGACCCTGTCAAACGACCCTAAAGCCGCGGAATCAGCCTCCGCCGATGGGATAGACCTCGTCATTGACCGTCTTGCGGTGGCTCACGAAGGCGACGAGATGTCGCGTCTGGCCGACTCTGTGGAAACTGCTTTCTTCGAGGGCCACGACCACTGCGCGCTCATCGTGTGGGACGGCGGCGAGGTACATCGCCACGAGTTTTCAAAGCAGTTCGAGGCCGACGGCATGGTGTTCACCGAGCCTTCCGAACAGATGTTCAACTTCAACAACCCCTACGGAGCGTGTCCGCGCTGCGAGGGATTCGGCAAGACTACCGGCATTGACGAGCGCCTGGTAGTGCCCGACCAGAGCTTGTCGGTGTATGACGATGCCGTGGTGTGCTGGCGTGGCGAGAAGATGAGCGAAATCAAGCGTCATCTCATACATCTTGCCCCGTCGCTCGACTTCCCTATCCACCGCCCCTACAAGGACCTCACCCCCGAGCAAAAAGACCTGCTGTGGCACGGCAACGACCGTTTCCCCGGCATTGACGGATTCTTCAAATGGGTAGGTGAAAACCAGTATAAGATACAATATCGCGTGATGATGGCGCGCTACCGCGGCAAGACCATCTGCCCCGACTGTCACGGCAGCCGTCTGCGTAAGGACGCTTCATACGTGAAGGTTGCGGGACGTTCCATAGGCGAACTCACCCGGATGCCCGTGGCCGAGCTGCGCCGATGGTTTGACAATATAGAACTGTCCGATACGGATATGGTCGTTGCCGAACGTCTCCTTAAGGAGATTCGCAACCGCCTGGGATTCCTCACCGACGTCGGTCTCGGCTATCTGACGCTCGACCGACTGAGCAATTCGCTATCAGGCGGTGAAAGCCAGCGCATCAACCTCGCCACCTCGCTTGGCAGCAGCCTCGTAGGCTCCTTATATATACTCGACGAACCGAGCATCGGACTCCACTCGCGCGACACCGAAAGACTTATTTCAGTGCTGCGCAAGCTGCAGCGCATCGGCAATACGGTAGTTGTTGTGGAACACGATGAAGAGATAATGCGCGCGGCCGACTACCTGATTGACGTAGGCCCCGCGGCAGGACGTCTCGGCGGCGAAATCGTCTATCAGGGCCCCATGCCCGCCGAGGGTGAGAAGATTGACTCCCCCTCCTACACCCTGCGCTATCTCAATGGCGAGCTCTCAATACCCCTCCCCTCCCACCGCCGCAAATGGCGCGACTTCATAGAGGTAAAGGGCGCGGCCGAGCACAATCTTAAGGATATTGACGTGAAGTTCCCCTTGGGCGTGCTCACCGTAGTTACCGGCGTAAGCGGCTCGGGCAAGTCGACCCTGCTTCACGACATACTCTACCCCGCCATGCTGCGCCATCTCGGCGAACCCACCGATGCTCCCGGCATGTTCCGCGAGCTGTCGGGCGACCTGTCACGCATCACTGCCGTGGAGTTTGTCGACCAGAACCCCATAGGCAAATCCACCCGCTCCAACCCTGCCACCTACCTCAAGGCATTCGACGAGATACGCCGGCTCTTCTCCGAGCTTCAGGGAGCGCGGCAGATGGGATTCGGGCCGGGATACTTCTCGTTCAACAGCGAGGGCGGACGATGTGAGGAGTGCAAGGGCGAGGGCACCATCACCATACCGATGCAGTTCATGGCCGACCTCGTGATACCCTGCGAGGCTTGTCATGGCAAACGCTACAAGCGCGACGTGCTCGACATCGCCTATCAGGGCAAGAATATCGCCGACATCCTTGACCTTACAGTTGACGAAGCCATCGAATTCTTCGGCAAGTCATCAGGCTCGGTAGAAAAACGTATCGTCAAGAAGCTGCGTCCCTTGGCCGACGTAGGGCTGGGCTACATACGCCTCGGCCAAAGCTCGTCAACCCTCTCCGGCGGTGAAAATCAGCGCGTGAAACTGGCCTACTACCTGTCTATGGAGAAGCCGCAGCCCACAATGTTCATCTTTGACGAACCCACCACCGGGCTGCACTTCCATGACATACGCACTCTCATGGACTCCTTCAACCGCCTCATCGCGCAGGGCCACACGGTGATAATCATCGAACACAACCTCGACGTGATAAAATGCGCCGACCACATCATCGACATCGGCCCTGAAGGTGGCGAAGGCGGCGGCACAGTCGTGGCCACCGGTACTCCTGAGGAAGTTGCCGCCAATCCCGCCTCACACACCGGCCGCTACCTCGCTCCCCGCCTCAAATAACGAAACCCCGAACACCTACCTGCGGTCGGTATTCGGGGTTTGAAGTTGTAATAAGTCTGAAGACTTACTTATCTAATTATTCAGAGGTTTTCGAGGATAGATTTCAGACGGGCTGCCTCATCGGGGTGGTCAGCGATTACGTTGTTCTCCTCGAAACGGCTTTCGGTCATGTCAAAGAGGGCGGGAGCGAAGTTGTGGCCCAGTTCGGTATTTGTGTTGGGTTCGATGGCTCGTCTGTCAGCGCCCTGCTCGATATACTTCCATCGGGGTGTGCGGAGCGACAGCGAGCGGTCGGCTGCCATGACTACCGTGTAGTCGCGCGATTCATCGGAACGTCCGGTCCATGTCTGCGTATAGGCCTTACTGTCGGGAGCGGCGCCTGCGGGAAGATTCTCCACACCGGCCACGTCGGCAAGCACGGCGAAGTTGTCAATCTGCGACACGAGGGCATCGCTGACCTCGCCTTCGGGGGTGACACCGGGCCAGCGTACTATCATTGGCACAGCCGCACCGCCTTCCAAGGCGCCATACTTACCGCCACGCCACGGACCGCTCGGGCGATGATCGCCGAGGAGGCCGGGAGAACCGTCACGGTAACCGTCATCCACTACAGGACCGTTATCGGAGGTAATGATAAGCAGAGTATTGTCGGCGATACCAAGCGAGTCGAGGGCATCGTCAATAAGTCCTACGGTATAGTCAAACTGCATGATGGCCTCACCGCGCAGACCCATTGAGCTGTTTCCGCGGAATCTTTCATGAGGATAGCGGGGCACATGCACGTCATTGGTACACAGATACATAAAGAACGGCTCCCCGTCGGCCACAGCACCGGCCATGAAGTCAATGGCATGAGCGGCTATGGAGTCGGCGATATCCTCATCGCGCCACAGAGCCTTGCCGCCACCCTTCATGTAGCCTATGCGGCTGATACCGTTGACTATCGACATATCGTGACCGTAGCTCGGATGGAGCTTTGTGAGCAGCTCGGGATTGTCGCGTCCGGTAGGTTCACCGGGGAAATTCTTACGGTAATTGACCTCGATAGGTGCCGAGGGGTCATAATTGGCCACCTGACCATCCTCGAAGAACACACAGGGCACGCGGTCGGCCGTAGCCGCCATTATATAATGGTAATCGAAACCTATATCGGCCGGGGTGACGTCAAGAGGCTTGTTCCAATCCTGCTTTCCGGCTTCTGACCCGAGGCCAAGATGCCACTTGCCTATAGCCGCGGTACGGTAGCCGGCATCGTGCATCATGTCGGCCACGGTATAAGTCTCGGTGGGAATGATGAGGGCGGCATCACCATCGGCGATATTGGTGTTGGGACGGCGGAAACAGTACTCACCGGTCAGCAACGAGTAGCGCGACGGAGTCGAGGTAGACGCACACGCATGAGCATTGGAAAACAGCACTCCCTGCGAGGCTATGGAGTCAACACGGGGTGTGCTGACACGCTGTGCGCCATAACAGCTCATGTCGCCGTAGCCGAGGTCGTCGGCTACGAGTAGAATCACATTAGGATGCTTTTGACCCTCATTGGCTGAGGGGGCGACCGCCGGAGCGGATGTTGCAGCGGATGCAATTACAGGCGCCGAGAGCGCCACTACAGCGGCTGCCATTAGGGTAAGACTTTTCATAGGAACGGATTTCATGGTAGCAAATTTACAAAATGTTTTCAGTCATTTTATCATTCCATGCGGGGTGAGATTCGCATATAATTAGTAATTTTGTGCAAAATTAACAATTAACATTCTCTCCGACAAACATAACTGACACTCATTTCCAATATTCATTTGCTCCCCTCATAGCCCGATTCTCTCCCACTTTAACGCTGAATATCACTATAACCATATCGGCGAGGCCGTGTCACCCGACACGGCCTCGTCCGTTTTATATGGATACACACCATGCGCATCGCCTTGTCAGTTAGGGTGAGTCAGAGAAAAAGATAATGCGATTTAGAGGCAATGGCGTGGAAATTCAGGGAAAAAGTGCTATATTTGCGGGCTGAAAAGACTCAGTCGAATTTTTAACTATTTTAATAATATACCAAACACATGCAAAGCAAAGGAAAATTAGGAAGCATCGTGGCCGGAGTGGTCGCTATCTTCTTGGTGCTCATTTGCCTCTTCTATCTGTCGTTCACAGTGGTGACCAACCACTACGAGGACAAGGCTGAGGCCTATGCCACCCGGGAGGCAGGTAACGCCGGCGTAAATTCCGACACTTACCGAATGGCTTACAAGAGCTACATCGACTCAATCTCTCGCGAGAAGGTGTTCCTCGGCTACACATTCAATGAAGTACAGAAACTCGGTGTAGGCTTAGGCCTTGACCTCAAAGGAGGTATGAACGTGACCCTTCAGGTGTCGGTGCCCGACATTCTCCGTTCGATGGCCAACGCTCAGGGCAATCCCTATTTCGAACAGGCTATCGCCAACACTGACTCAATAGTTAAAGCCACACGCAGCAACGACTACGTGACCCTCTTCATCCAGCAGTATCGTCAGCTTGACCCTCAGGGCGACCTCTCGGTAGTGTTCAAGGACCAGGTTAAGCGTGGCGCTTCAGCTCAGGAAGTTGAGTCATCGCTCAAGCAGGAGGTTAAGGACCGCGTAAGCTCATCTACCAATGTGCTCCGCAGCCGTATCGACCAGTTTGGTGTAGTAGCCCCCAACATTCAGGAACTTGAAAAGGACGGCCAGATCCTCCTGGAGCTCCCCGGCGTGAAGGAACACGACCGTGTACGCGAGCTCCTCAAGTCATCCGCCAACCTGGAATTCTACGAGACCATGCCCGTCAACGAATTCCAGAGCGCCCTCTACGAACTTGACCGCACCATCCGCAACGACTCTACCGGCAACGGCAAGGGCCTCGGCGAATACTTCATCCAGATGGGCAACCAGTACAACCCCATCGAAGTGGGTGTAGCCCTCAACTCTAACCGCGCTGTCATCGACTCACTGCTCAACAGCCCCGCTGCAAAGCGCATCCTCCCCGGCAACCTCAAGCTCGCTTGGGAAGTAAAGGGTGAGGTAGTGGAAATGCCCGACTCGGTTACCAACCGCAACCGTCGCGTGGAAATCTACCGTCTTCTGGCTCTCCGCACCGCCAACGGCCGTCCCGCCCTGTCAGGCGACATGATTACCGCCGCTACCAGCGAATTTGACCAGATGCAGGGCGGTAACTACGTATCCATGACCATGAAGCCCGATGCAGCCCGCCAGTGGGCACGCATCACCGCCGCCAATATCAACAAGAGCGTAGCTATCGTGCTCGACAATCAGGTTTACTCCGCACCCCGCGTAAATCAGGCTATCGAAGGCGGACGCTCACAGATTACAGGTAACTTCA
>CAZNBC010000071.1:0-7414 GCA_964571125.1 uncultured Bacteroides sp. | reverse complement strand
CTTCTACCGCAAGAAGCGTGTAGCTGTAGTGGGCGGTGGCGATACCGCCTGTGAGGAAGCCCTCTATCTCAGTAATCTCGCTCAGGATGTGTTCCTGATTGTGCGCAAGGACTATCTGCGTGCCTCTAAGGTAATGCAGCGCCGCGTACTTGACAAGCCTAACATCAAGGTGCTTTTCAACACCAACACCGAGGGCCTTTATGGTGAGGAATTCCTCGAGGGTGCTCATCTTGTCGAGAATCTCGGCAAGGAGAACGAGCAGCGCTTCGACCTTGAAATAGACGGTTTCTTCCTCGCCATCGGACATAAGCCCAACACTGAAATCTTCAAGGACTATATCACCCTTGACGAGCAGGGCTACATCGTGACCGACGGAAAGACTACGGCAACCAACGTTCAGGGCGTGTTCGCTGCGGGAGACGTGGCAGACACCCGCTATCGTCAGGCTATCACTGCCGCGGCAAGTGGCTGTAAGGCTGCCCTTGATGCCGAGCGCTTCCTTATGGAGCGTGAGGGTTGATAAGCGATGTGGATAGCTTTAGCCGTTGTTTCGGCACTCTGTTTAGGTTGCTATGACATAGCCAAAAAGGTGTCGCTGAAGGGAAACAATGTACTCACGGTACTGTTTCTCAACACCTTGTTCTGCACCCTGCTTATGTCGCCGGTGATAATTTCCGGTGTGGTCCATGGCTATTATGGATTCGGCAACGAGGGTGCGGTACACCTCAAGATTATACTTAAGGCTGTCATAGTCCTCTCTTCATGGGTGCTGGGCTATTTCAGTATAAAACATCTTCCGCTCACCATTGCCGGGCCGGTCAACGCATCGCGCCCGGTGATGGTGTTGGTTGGTGCGCTCCTTATTTTCGGTGAGCGGCTCAATGCGTGGCAGTGGTGCGGTGTGATTCTCGGCTTCTTTTCCCTGTTCTTCATTACCCGTGTCGGGGCTAAGGAAGGCTTCTCGCTTAAGCACAGCCGATGGTTGTGGATGAGCATAGGCGCTGCCCTGATGGGTGCCGTGAGTGCCCTATATGACAAGTATCTGCTTAAGTCGTATCAGCCTCTTGAGGTGCAGGCATGGTACACTCTCTATCAGTTCTTGCTCATGGGCGGTGTGCTTCTGTTCATGCTTGGCAGGCAGAATGGTGGTGTTAAGTTTGTCTGGCGCTGGTCCATCCTCTTCATCTCCATATTCCTCACTGTAGCCGATATAGCCTATTTCTATTCATTATCATTACCCGGAGCTATGATTGCTATTGTGTCGATGCTCCGCCGTGGCAGCGTGATTGTGTCCTTTACCTATGGCGTGTTTGCCTTGGGCGAAAAGGATGTCAGATCCAAGGCGATTGACCTTACGCTGCTCCTTATCGGTCTTGTACTTCTCGTTATCGGCTCGCTTCGGTGAGAAAAAACTGGTTTAAGATACCCTACAGTTACAATACGACAGGCACTTATAACGTTAAGATAATGCATCCCAAAACCGATCATGGCTTCACAGAGAATAGAATACATAGATTATCTTAAGGGACTCACCGTAGTGCTGGTGGTGTGGTTTCATGCCACATACCATCCCTCGTTTCTTGATTTCCCGTTCAGGATGCCGCTGTTCTTCTTTGTGTCAGGCGTGTTTTTTAAGGCTTATCCGTGGCCTGTGTTTTGGCGCAAGAAGGTCAATCAGCTGTTCATCCCCTTTCTTTTCTTCATGGGATTGGCCGTCGGGTATGAGGTCATCACTCACGGCGAGATACTTCGGCAGGATGTCATAGGGAAGTTCGGAGAGGCCTATCGTGACGTATTTGCCATTCACGACCAGTACCACGGACTGAAATACAATCCTCCGCTGTGGTTCATCATGTCGCTGATAGACATTCAGCTAATGCTGTATGTGCTGAAGCGCTTCGTAAAGAGCACGAAGCTGTTGTTGGCCATATCGCTTGTCATCACTGTGGCAGGGGAGCTGTGGATTCAGTGGCTGCCTACGTTTTTTATGTTCGGCGATGCATGTGGACACTTCTTCTACTATGTTGCCGGATGTGCCGTGGGGCGCAGATTCATGATGATGCTTGATGACGGTGACAGTGTGGCCCATGCACCGAATCAGTGGCTAAGAATCGCCGGTATATGTATGGCTGTGTGCGTGGTGGCCTTTGCTATGGAGAAAGCAGTGACGAAACTGCACCTCCTCCCGGAATGGTTTCCCGTATGGGTGCTTCGCTTCCCGCGTATATGCGCTCTGATACCTCTGTGCATAATACTGATGAAGCGGTTCTATCTGCTTCCGGTGCTACAGCCGCTGAAGTTTTTCGGGTCGAACTCATACGTGGTTTTAGGAACTCACTGGATGATAATACGTGAGTTCTTCGAGGGAACTCTCTATCGTGACATGATAGGTCGTACACCCGGTATTCTCGAGAGCTGCGGCCTCACTCTTCTGACTCTTCTTATCATAGCCGGGTTGGCGGTGACGTTCAATCGGTTTATCCCGTGGCTCGTGGCTAAGAAGGAAGTGTTCCGTACCGACAGGACACCTGCCGAGGAGAATAAGTTAAAGTTGAAATATAGAGAATAGGAATAGTAGATTAGTATATGACAGTAAAATATAAGTTGGCACGGTTAGGGATTGCGATTGTTGGCCTTATCTCTTCATCCGCTGTTTTCGGTCAGACGTCATTGAGTTTGGCCGACAGGGCGGTTCTGGCCCGTGTGCGCACCACACCTTCGGCAGAATTCCCTCTCAGTACGCCTCTTAAGTCACCTCTCAAAGCGCGATGCACCGCCCCGGCCCAATCTCCGAAAATTGGGCTGTTGGTGAGGTTTGACAGTGAGGAGGCCCTTGACAATGCTATTGCAGACGGACTTGAAGTAAGGTCACGTTTTGGCCATCGCGCTGTCGTGGCCGCCCCTGTCGTTGAGGTTGATGCCACGCTATCACTTCCCGGTGTCAGAGGAGCCGCGCTTCTCAAGCGTCGCCATCTGCTCAACAGCACTACGCGTTCCGCTACCGGAGTCAATCAGGTTCAGGCAGGGGAGAAGTTACCCGCAGCCTATGGTGGAGAAGGGGTATTTATCGGCTTTTATGACGGAGGTATTGACGCCTCGCACATCAATTTCAGAGGCTCTGACGGCCTGCCGAGAATACAGAACCTGTGGTGCTATCCTGTCTATGACGGATGGTTTGAAGATGCCGAGGCGGGTATAGCTCCCCCTGATGACATGCTTCTGGAGGAGTATATCGGACCGGAAGCAGTAGCTCAGTTTATGACTGACGACCCGTATGAGACTCACGGCACGCATGTCATGGGTATTGCTGCCGGCAGTTATGTACATGCTACCGACAAGGACTATCACGGAATGGCTCCACGGGCCGATATGCTCGTGGCGTGTGGTCGCCTTGACGATTATTCGATAATGGATGGAGTGAAGCGCATAGCTGAATATGCCTATGAAAGCGGTCGCCCCTGTGTTATCAATATGTCACTCGGCTACAACTCCGGACCTCATGACGGCACGGATGAGTTCACGTCATTCTTTAATGACATCGTGGACCGCTACGGTGTATCCATCTGTATGGCGGCCGGCAATGAGGGCAGCAAGGCTATCTCTCTCGTAAAGACTCTGACGTTGTCGGACACCTCCGTTTCCTCCCTCGTCATTTCCCCGATGTCATCATCTGCTATTTCAAGCAGTTTTGAGGTGTGGGCATCCGATGCTTCTCCTCTGGATATTTCCCTTAACTTCTATGTCCTTGATGGCGGAAGACTTCAGAAAGTTCACTCCATTCCCTTGACCAATGAGGAGAAAACGACATTTTTCCTGACCACTGACCGTGATGAAGTAGGAAATGTAGACCCTGAGGCCAATGTCGTGCAGAATGTTGACGCCACATTGTCGCAATACTACACCCGAAGTATGATTTGTGGCATAAAGGGTGTGGACGATGTCAATGGCCGCTACTCGGCTTACTTCGACCTTGACCTCACTCCCGGGGGTGAATATGAGAATACTCTATTTGCCGGAGTCACCGTTTCGGGTGCTCCGGGTCAGAAGGTATTCCTCTACAGTCCTGATGAGTCACTTATGTTTAACTCTATGGGGCTGAGTGGTTTTGACGCGCCCAACGGTAACGGTTCCATCAATTCTATGGCATGCGGCCCCAATACCATCGCTGTCGGAGCCTACAATCCTGCGGTCATGACCGGAGCGCCCTATGGAAAGGTTTGCTCCTTCTCCTCATGGTCTGAGATGTGGGACGGTTCCGTGTTGCCTCATGTTGTGGCTCCGGGCAACAGTATCACCTCTTCGGTTTCAGGGTATTATAAAGCATCGGGAATGCTCCCGTGGCCTATTGATGAAGTCAATGAGGACGGCAAAAATTATTATTGGTCTTCACGCTCGGGTACGTCCATGGCGTGTCCCGTGGTGACAGGCATACTTGCTCTGTGGCTTTCGGCGAATCCTTCGCTTACGCCTGCAGAGCTGCGTGAGGTTTTGGTATCTACGGCAGCTCCTGCCAGCGATGCCTCCAAGGCATGGGGCGCAGGACGTGTCAATGCCTTCGCCGGTATAGTGGAGGCGCTGGCCCTCAATGAGATAAACAATGTCTCAACCGACTCTCCTGCCATATTCCTTGACACTGACGCCGATAATCATGTCATCGCTTGTCGCGGCACTTCGCAGATTACAGTCCGGCTTTTCTCACTCTCCGGCATGTCGCTCGGAGAGCACCACGTAGCGGGTGATGTCATCACCGTTCCTCTGAGTCAGTGTCCGTCAGGAGTATACCTCATACAGGTCACTGCCGACCATGCTTCCATGACTTTTAAGTTTAAGTCATAATAAAGTTTTGGAAATGAGGTGAGGATTCTGTAATTTTGCAGTGAATGGTACTATGTCCACTAATACCACTGGATTTACGACTAACACTACTAATCATTATTCATATTTCTATTCAATGAAACTTCGACATCTTTCGCTCATGGCAGGGTTGACACTCTGTCTTGGAGCAAGCACTATTGGAGTATCAGCGGCAGATTACTGTACTTCGGGCCCCTTAACCCGAACTCAAGGTGACCGAAAACTGAACTCAATTAGTGTGTCTGACGGTAACTCGACGGTTGCCGTCCCTGTCAATCAAGGTGCCGCCCAAGGCTCGGCAAGTTACTTTGATAAGACTTCAGTTATTTTGACAACTGTTCCCGGCACTACCATCAGTTTCCCCGTTATTGACTGGACCGGTAGTTGGATGCACTCTTACGCCTATGTCGATTACGATGGCGACGGTGAATTTGACACAACCCTCAATGCTGATGGCAACGGCACAGGTGAAACTGTAGCATATTCCTATTACTCAGCTACTAATGCAACAACCGGTAAAGACAGTAAAGGTGCATCGGTAGGCTATGGTGCTGGCGTCAGTGCAGCTAATATGCCCTCCTTTACTCTCCCTTCCAACCTCGCTGCCGGCGATTATCGTCTGCGTTTCAAGATTGACTGGAGTTCACTTAATCCCTGCGGTGCCACGGTTGAAAAAGATGGTGGCTCAATCGTAGATATTACTCTGAGAATCGAAGCTGAGACCGAGCGTACTATCTCTGTAAAGAGTTCAAATACTTCGATGGGCACCGTTGCCATTGACGGTACTGATAAGCTCTCCGTTACCAAAGCCGGTCCCGTAACTATCACTGCTACTCCTCTTAATGGTTACACCTTCATTAAGTGGACTAACGATGCCACCGGAGCAACTTACTCAGAAGATGCTACCGTAACCATTATCGGTAATGACAATCTTAGTCTGACCGCTCAGTTTACTGAGTTTACCTATCCGGGTATGACTATGACATTTACCAACAATGCTACTCAGGAGAACCGCTATCTTGCGTCTGTTACCACTACCGGCACACAGACTCCCGTGGTGTTCAGTGCGACTTCTATTTCAGAGCTGCCATACATACCCTTCACCGCTTCAGCCGGTACGTATGTCAGCGATGGAGCTCTCATAGACAAGACTGCCAATCCTATTAAGATTGAAGCCGGTACCACTTCATTTGACATCACCTTCAACGCATGGACAGATGCGATTTCCGGTAAGAATTGCCAGATGAACTGGACTCAGGAGGCTCACTTTATCGACTGGAACCGTAACGGTTCATTTACCGATGCCGGTGAGATTTCCGACAAGACAGGCGACGCTATGCCTCAGCCTGCAATATTGACCGGTCTTACCAGGACCATCAATGTCCCCGCAGGACTCGCAGCCGGTACATATCGTATGCGTGTTGTGTTCTTCGAACCTCAGAGCAATAACGACACTTGGCATACCAAGCTCTTCTCTACCTATGCCCGCAGAATTCGTAACGGCCGCTCTTACGACTTCGATATCGAGGTTCTGCCCGAGAGAAGCATGGAGGTTAACTCCGTTGCCGCATCTCATAAGGTAGGTCAGGTAAATCCCGGTCGCAAGAACGTATCTATCGCTGCCGTTACAGTGAATGTTTCAGGTAGCAAGGATCCCCTCGCCCTTACCGGCATTGATATGGAGTGGATCGGCGATGCCGACATTGTGGAGAATCTTCACTGGGAATATTCCAAGACTTCAACTACCTCAGGTACTAAGGTCGCTGATGCCGGTGCGGCTATGAACTGCACTCTCGCTTCAGGTACCAACAACTTTATCCTTGTCGGTGACATCAAGGAGGGCGCAGCCTTCGGCACAGCCGCTAAGGTTGCCATCAACTCCATCAGCCTGGGCGAAACCACACTCCCCGTAACTATGGATGAGAATGCCGGCATAGTTGTTTCCGACATCATTGACTACACCCTCGGTAACGCACTGTGGTTTGATACCCCCAACTCTTCAACTCAGGGTGCGACCGTATGGAACATCAATGACTTCTCTTCTACAGACGTCAACGCTGACCAGAACTGGGAGCGCAAGTCATTCCCCATCGGTAACGGCTCATTCGGCGGTAATATCCTCGGAGCTGTCAACCGCGAGCGTGTCGTTCTCAACGAGAAGACTCTCTGGAAGGGTGGCCCCGGCACAGGTGCTTCAACCTACTGGGATATGAACAACACCGTAAGCAATTCAACCCTTGCTACCATCCGCCAGTATCTTGCCAACGGTTCCAACAGTTCTGCCAACTCTCTTGTTGCAAGCAACTACCGAGGCAAAATCAACTACAACCGCAATGTTTTCGGTACATACACCACCATGGGCGAAGCCTATGTATCTACCGGTATCAATGAAAGCGACGTCAGCGACTACAAGCGCATCATGAACATGGACCGCTCTATGGTTGTCGTTGAGTTCAAGTCAAACGGCACTTCATATCAGCGCCGCTACTTCGCTTCATACCCCGATAGCGTGATGGTATGGCGTTTCACCTCCGACGGTGAGCCCCAGACACTCGAATTC
>CAZNBC010000070.1:0-7419 GCA_964571125.1 uncultured Bacteroides sp. | reverse complement strand
GAGATGGAGGCTATGGTGAAGCGCCTGGTACCCGATGCACGTACTATCGTGGCTCACGGTCAGATGCCTCCCGAAAAACTTGAGAAGGCCATCATAGACTTCGCCAACCACGACTACGACGTGCTCATAGCCACTACTATCATCGAGAGTGGCATAGATATGCCCAATGTCAATACCATCGTCATAAACAATGCCCAGAACTTCGGACTGAGTGAGCTGCATCAGCTGCGCGGACGTGTCGGACGCAGTAACCGCAAGGCATTCTGCTACCTCCTCGTGCCGCCTCACGTGCCCCTGTCACCCACGTCGCGTCGCCGCCTGCAAGCCATCGAAAGTTTCAGCGACCTCGGCAGTGGCATACATATAGCCATGCAGGATCTCGACATACGCGGCGCCGGCAATCTGCTTGGTGCCGAGCAGAGCGGTTTCATAGCCGACCTGGGTTACGAGACCTATCAGAAGATACTCCATGAGGCTGTCACCGAACTTAAGAACGAGGAGTTTGGCGATTTGGTCAATGAGCAGGAGGATGAAGTGCACGAATACGTCACCGACTGCGTCATTGAGAGCGACATGGAGCTGTTGCTCCCCGCGTCGTATGTGCCTCAGGAGAGTGAACGCATAGCACTCTATCAGGAACTTGATTCAATAGAGCGCGAATCGGATCTCAAGGAGTTTGAGGAGCGTCTTGTCGACCGCTTCGGAGCCATACCCGAGGTTACGGGTGAGCTGTTGCGCATACCGCGTCTGCGACGTCTCGCACGCCGTCTCGGCATAGAGAAAGTGGTGCTCAAACAGGGTCAGATGTTCATTCACTTTGTGGGTGAGGATAACAAAGCCTACTATCAGTCGCCCATGTTCGGCAAGCTGCTTGCATTCCTAACCGCCAATCCCATGCGGTGCAAGATACGTCAGCGTCCTGACGGACGACGCAGCTTCGCCATAGCCGATGTGCCTACTGCGGCCGAGGCCGTGAACATCCTTTCCGGTATTCTCGAGCTGCAGAGCGTGTAAAAAAAATTACGACACATAGTCGTGACTTTTGACAGAATAACCCCTGATAAACGACGTTTGTCACCTTATAGGCCACTTTAGCGTCATGGGTGTGTTTGCTAATTTGAGGATATGTCCTTAAATTTGTGTGAATTAACATACACGTTGTATCACTACCATGACACTTTCACATCCCGCGATATCTCGCACTGTAATAATAGATGACGATCCTTCTTCCATAGATCGTCTTAAGGACATGCTGTCACCCTACGTAGATATCGAAGTGGCGGCTACGGCTGCCAACAGCGCCTCCGGGATGGAATGTATTCGTAAGGTCAACCCCGATCTGGTGTTTCTTGACATAGATTTGCCCGACGGCAATGGTCTTGACATGATAAAGTGGATTCGCTCTCTGCCCCACGTACCCTATGTAGTGATATACACCGCCTACTATGATGAATATTCACGCCTTGACCGTGTGTTCCGTAGCGGCGAATGTGACTATCTTCTCAAACCTGTCGATGTGCGCGAGCTTGACAAGACGATTCAGCGCTTTCGCCATTGTGCCGGAGGGAATTCCCCGGTTGCCAGTCTTCACTCGTTGCCCAGACGTGAGGATGGCCGCAGCATGATAGTGCTCATGTCGGCCACAAGCGAAATGCGTGTGCTGCGTATATCCGATATAGGTTACTTCCGCTATAATTCCGTGCGCAAACTTTGGGAAGTGGTGCTTAACGACCGCACCGTATTCTCGCTACGTAAGTCCTCCTCGGCTAACGATATCCTGCATCTTTCCGACCGTTTTATCCAGACTCACCAGAGCTATATCGTCAATCTTGACTACGTGTTGCTGCTGTCGTCCAAGAGCGTCACCCTGTTCCCTCCCTTCGATAATGAGGAACTCCCTACCGGCCGCACATATTTCAAGGCCCTTCAGAAGCACTTCATGAGCCTGTAATCACCCTGTGTGATTCACCCGTACCCATAAAGCAAGCTGAGGATGCGTCATGTTTTGTGACACATCCTCGGCTTGTCTGCGTAAGTGACAAAGGGTACTCTGTAACAGTCAGGCAGTCGTTGGGCCTATCCTTTGGTGACTGCTACATGAAATCCATTATATGCCGTTGATTGACTATATGTACTATTCTGTGACGTTAATGATGCAAAGATAGGTGTTATATGTTAATAGTGCAAAAAAACCGAAAGGTTATTACGCTTTTGATTCTTTGAGAAAATGCTGAAAAGCGTTTTTGAGCAACTGCTAAATGATGATTTGAAAGCAAGCGTGTGCCTGAGGGCCGCTTCCGCTCTCTATCTTCGTTAATGTTTGGCCTGAATAGGGATGGGTTAATAACAAATCCGCATAAGTGTTAAAAATTCATCTGACGCGCATATTAGGTGCCATCGTTACATAAATACACGTCGGAGGAGGGGATAACTTGCAGATTTAATCATAAAAATTCGTATATTTGCTATGCCGTTTCTATGGCGATGACCATTTTGACAATCAATCGCCTCAGTTAAGACAATAATAACCGTAATCCATATACAACCCATGAATCTTTCTGCAATCGTAAAGAAGGCCGCACTGAGTGTTCTTCTTGCCTCGTCAATGACCGCTATGGCTGCTACGCCAAAATATATATTCTATTTCATAGGCGATGGCATGGGTGTAGGAGCTGTATCCAACGCCCAGCTCTATAACCGCACCGTGCTCGGCAATGAGACACCTATCATGCTCACACGTATGCCTGTGGCCGGATATGCCACCACCCACTCATATTCATCGCCCGTGACCGACTCGTCGGCTGCCGGCACAGCGCTTGCGACTTCGACAAAGACACGCAACGGTATGCTCGGCATGGGCCCGGATACCGTGGCCGTGACTTCTATGGCCGAGATACTTCACCGTAACGGTTTCGGTGTGGGCCTGGTGACTACCGTGGCCCCCGACGATGCTACTCCCGGTGCATTCTATGCGCATGTGCCTAACCGTGCCATGTACTATGAGATAGGCAAGGATGCCGCTTCATCGGGCTACGAATTCCTTGCCGGAGCCAATCTGCGCGGTCTTAAGGATAAGAATGGCAAGCCTACCGATTTGCTGAAGGTGCTCAATGAGAGCGGTGTGGAGATTGTGCGCGGCACGGACAATCTGCGTTTCACCGATTCTCGTCGCGTGATTCTGCTCAGCCCTGACACTACCCGAATGAACGAGATAGGTCTTACGGTTGACTCCATACCCGGTGCCATGCTGCTCGAGGATATGACCCAAGCCTGCATAGACCACCTTATGAAGACAAATCCTGACAAGTTCTTCATGATGGTCGAGGGTGGCAGCATCGACCATGCCGGACATGCCAATGATGCCGCTACATCCGTGACCGAGACCATCAGTTTCAGCAAGGCTCTTGAGGCTGCTTACCGTTTCTATGAAGCTCATCCCGAGGAAACCCTCATAGTGGTGACCGCCGACCACGAAACCGGAGGTATGATTACCGCAAACCGCAATCACCACTATTGGGTAGATTTTTCCGCTCTGAAGTATCAGCGAATTGCCAAGGATACCTTTGCCGACTATGTGCGCAGACAGGTGATGAGCGGTCATGAATATACCTGGCCCGAGATGAAGGAATTCCTGAAGGAGAAGATGGGATTTTACTCTGAGATAACCCTCACCGAGGAGCAGGACGCTTCGCTGCGCGAGAAGTTTGAGGAGAACTTCACCCGCCACTCCGGCGAGGAGCAGAAGACTCTGTACAACGCTTACAATGCCTTCACCATAGAAGTGTTTGACCTGATGAACCGTCTCAGCGGTATCGGCTGGACTACCAACGACCACTCAGGCACTATGGTGCCCGTCTATGCCGCCGGTGTTGACGCCATGAACTTCTCGGGTACTATGGATAATACCCAGATACCTGCACGCATATTGCAGACTGTAGGTCTGTCGTTCTAATGAGCCGCGTCCTGAGGTCATTAAAGATATTAATGCCATCTGTGATTATCATGGGTGGCATTATGTTATCGTGTCGGCAGGAACTGATACCTGACGGCTCGATATACGTGTGTGACGAATATGAGGTTACCACCGACAGTGTTACGGGGAGTGTATATTCCCCGCAGGAGCTGCATTCGTGGCGCACCGACTCTGTCTATGACGATTATCCCCGCTATACCTCTGGCCATCTTCTGCCCGATGCCGCCTACAATATGGCCATGCACAATATCGCGGCACATGATGAGACTGTTAGCCTTTCCACACGTGATGTGGCTTATGCCGTGTACCTCTCTTTAGCGGCTATTGACTCTGAGCGCTCGAAGAAACTGCTGCGTGGCAGGGTAAGTGACGGTCGCATAATTCAGGATGAGGTGGCGGGATATGGTTGGCCCGTGGTGTCCGACCGTATGATATGGGCCGTCGCTGCATGGGAGGTATACAAAGTGACGGGTGACCGGGAGTGGCTTGCCGAGGCGTATGAGGTGATTGACCGTACGTTGCGCGAGAGTATGCCCTTGATATGGCGCGAATCATTGTCGCTCGTGTGCGGTGAGGCTCCTTATGATACGGGAGTGCCATCGGGTGTATATCCTTCGTGGGCCGACGCTATAGACCGATATGAGTCAATGAGCCTGAGCAATAATATGGTGTATGCCCGCGCGTTTACCATCGCTGCCCTGATGGCCTCTGAGCTTGGCACACTCAATACTGAGTACCAGCTTATCGGACATAAGATATCCTCGGCTATAAATGATTATTTGTGGATACCTAACTATGGCTATTACAGTGAGTATCTCTATGGTGGAGTTTATCCCATACAGTCGCATATCACCGACAATCTCGGACAGGCTTTAGGAGTACTCTTCGGTGTGGCCACACCAGAGATGGCCGCGAGTATCATGTCAAAGACCCCGCGTACGGTTTACGGCACTCCGGTGGTATTTCCTATGGGGACGGGCGGCATGGGAAATAATGGAAAGAGGGTGACGAATAGTGTGTCATCATTCGTGCAGCCACTCTGGAATATGGCTGCAGTGAGTGCCGGCAATGCCGAGGCTCTTGCTATGGGGCTCGGCGCCTTGTACCGTCAGGCGATGCTCACTCCGGTGAAAGAGTGGAGCGGGGCGGGAATGGCAGCAATGACTCTGCGTGTCACTTTCGGCATGGAGTTTACTACCGATGGTGTGGTGTTTCACCCGATGGTGCTACCGTCTTTTACAGGTGAGAAAAGGCTGACGGGATTGCACTACCGTGATGCTGTCCTTGACATCACTCTGCGTGGCACAGGCACAGTCATAGCCGGATTTACAATTGACGGCGAGCCGTCGGCTAAATATATAGTACCCTATGATATCAAGGGCCATCATACGATAGAGATAATCATGGCCAACAATACCATGGAGCGTAAGGATGTTGCGGTGATGGATGAGGTTGAGGCTCCGGCTCTGCCGAAGATAGAATGGACGTCGCCCCACCATGCCCGCATTGTCGGTTTCGAGGTCGGTACCAACCTCCTTGTCTATCTCAACGGAGTGTTTCAGGAGATGATTAATGTGCCGGATTACGACCTTTACGAGGCCTCTGAGTATACGGTGATTAATTTTGCAGGGGTCACAGATAATAGGTGGATAGGACTCAGTGCGCGTCCGCGGCAGTATTTCCCGGCCGGAACTCTTACGGACATGCCTGCCGAGAGTTTCGCACATGGAGGTACCAAACTGATTGCCGACCGCAAGATGGCGAAAGGCTTTGTCGAGGTTAGCCGTACTCATTATCTGCGACTGCCTTTTGAGGTGTGTGTGGATGCCGAGGGTGACTATTTCGTAAGTGTGCGCTATGCCAATGGATCAGTGTCGGTTCACGGCGAGGGTATCACGGTTATGCGTACGCTACGGGTCAACGGTGATGCGGTGGGAATACTCGTGATGCCTTTCCGCGGTAAGGAACGGTGGGGCGATACAGGTTTCTCAAATACCCTCCGGGTACATCTTCGCAAGGGTATCAACCGCATGTCTATTGACCTTGACGCTTCGGCGGGAAGTCACATGACCGACCACTCGGGTAAGGCACTGATTGATTTTGTACGTGTAATAAAGGTTGGAAAGGAGGAGATTTAATATGCTGATAGGAATACTTAGTGACACCCATTCGTGCTGGGACGAGCGTTATGTGACTCACTTAGCCGGTTGCGATGAGATATGGCATGCGGGCGATGTGGGTGATATCACCATCATAGACCGTCTGCGTGACATCTGTCCGGTGGTCAGGGCTGTGTGTGGCAATGTTGACCACGGTGAGGTACGTCGCCAATGCCCCGAGGTGATGGAATTTACTGTCGAGGGTGTTAATGTGTGGTTAACTCACATTGCGGGCTACCCGGGTCGTTATGCTCCGGGGGTGAAACGGTTGTTGCGCGAAGGCAGGATAGGACTCATGGTGTGCGGTCACTCCCATATACTCAAAGTGATGCCTGATGCCGAACTGGGGCTGCTTCATATCAATCCCGGAGCCGCCGGTAATCAGGGATGGCAGCGTGAGCGTACGCTCGTGCGTGTCAATATTGACGAAGGACGCATACATGACCTTGAGGTGATAACTCTGGGAAAATACCGTATGGCTTCGTCCTCACGGCCCGAATAATTGTTAGGTTATAAAACCGCTTAGTTATGAATAAGATAATGAAGACGATACTGTTGGCCGTGGCCACGATGATGACTGTGGGGCTATACAGCTGTAAGACTACCGAGGCTAACTATAAGGCCGCGTATGAAACTGCCGTGGCCAAACGTGCGAATGATACGGCCCTGGATTCGGCTACTGTAGCACACTTGGAACGTGCCGACCTTCCGCGAGACCTCAAGGTGAATGGGATTACATTGCCTGTACGTACCTTAGCCATAGGTTTTGATGAGGACGGTGGCTCGTCGCGTGACAATGTCAAGCGCTATAATGTCGTTGTCGGTCAGTTCCGTCAGCTTTTCAACGCCAAGGAGATGCGCAAGCGTATGATAAATGACGGCTATGAGGACGCCATGGTGATTCATGACCGTCAGCCGATGTACTATGTGGTGGCAGCGACTACGGATAGCCCCGAGGAAGCGCAGGCTCAGCTTGAGAAAGTACGCACCGACTCGCGTATCTACCTCAAGGCTCCGCTTCCCTGGATTCTCCGCCCTGCCCACCTGGCAAGGTAAAAGGTCTATTCGAATTTCTTGCGGGAAAATTCAAAGTAGCGTCCGAGGTATTTTTCGCGTACTACAGGGTTGGCTGCAAGTTCCTCGGAAGTTCCCTGGAAGAGAATCTTACCCTCAAATAGTAGGTAGGCACGGTCTGTGATACGCAATGTCTCCTGGGCGTGGTGGCAGGACATGAGTATGCCTATATTCGTGGATTTGAACTTGTAGACTACCTCGTTAATATCCTCG